>JARRRC010000035.1:0-11343 GCA_037381105.1 Desulfobacterales bacterium | reverse complement strand
ATCACTGATGCCGAATGGCGACGCTTTTTCGATATGAATGTTCTCAGCGGCGTCCGTCTGGCGCGTCTGTTTTTGCCCGGTATGAGGCGCCGCAACTGGGGGCGCATTATTTTTATCTCCAGCGAAAGTGCCGTCCAGATTCCTGCCGAAATGATACATTACGGGATGACCAAAACCGCTCAACTTGCCGTTTCGCGCGGTCTTGCCGAAGCCGTCGCCGGAACCGGCATCACCGTGAACAGCATCCTTCCGGGTCCCACGAAATCCAGAGGTGTCGGCGAATTCGTGACGTCACTTGCCAAGGCTGGGGGCAAATCATTTGAAGCGTTCGAAAAGGAGTTTTTCGAAAAATTTCGCCCTACGTCCCTCATCAAACGCTTTGCAACACCGGAAGAAGTCGCATCACTGGTCACTTATATTGCCAGCCCGATCGCATCCGCCACAACCGGTGCGGCCCTGCGGGTTGACGGAGGGGTGGTAAAAAGCGCATTTTAAGGTTCATGGCCGATAATGTTCGGACCAATACCATATATAAAAAAATATAATGTCTAACAAAGAACTGCTATGCATCGGGCACAGAGGCGCAATGGGACATGCGCCGGAGAACACGCTTTTATCCATCCGCAAGGCCCTGGAGTTGGGAATACCTTGCATGGAAATTGATGTTTACAGCGTTGACGGACACCTCGTTGTTTTTCATGATAGCCGTCTGGAACGCACGACCAACGGCACAGGATACTTGCTCGATCAAAAATTCAATGATCTGCGAGTCCTGGACGCAGGCCACGGCGAAAAAATTCCGACCCTGAAGGAGGCCTTTGAAACCATCAATTTGAAAGCAGGGGTAAATATCGAACTGAAAGGTTCCGGTACTGCCGGCCCGGTGGTCGAGTTTATCTCCGGGATACGGAACACTGGTTGGGATAATGATCTGATATTGGTATCGTCTTTTAATCATCGGGAACTTTCTCTGGTGCGCCGGCTTGACCCGGGAATAAAACTCGGCGCGATGATTGTCGGTCTTCCCGTGGATGATGCGGCTTTTGCCGAATCTCTGGGTGCCTATTCGGTTCATCTCTCTCTTGAATTTATCGATCACAGGTTTGTCAAAGATGCTCATGCCCGTGATCTTCGCGTTTTCGTGTTTACCGTCGATCATCCGGAGGATATAGAAAAGATGAGAGAACTTGAGGTCGACGGCGTCTTTACGAATTACCCGGAGAGGGTGCTTAAAAACAACACGGGCACCTATGATCCGGGATGGCCCTGATCAGTGCTTAGCATATTACGCAGCAACTCCTTAGCCCAAGGAGACACTATGCATTTTGAGTGTTCAGGGGTTCAGAGTTCAGCCCGGCCGCTGGGCGCAGATGCCCAGTTTGATCAAAAAAGAAACTTCGGCAGGCCTAGTTTCATACGAGACAGATGTTAAATGGGGAGGATCAACCTCCCGAACTCTGAACACTTTCTATATTCAAGGCTGCAGCAAACGGCATTCGGCGAAGTAAGAAAATTTTGAATTTCTTCGGCCGGCATTCGGGAAAGAGGCAAAAAGTGAATCGCGAAGAAATGCTGGGTAGGATATCGGATCGAACCGACCCCTGGGATATGCTGATTATCGGCGGCGGCGCAACCGGTGTGGGCATTGCCGTGGATGCCGCTTCGCGGGGATATGACGTTTTGCTTCTGGAACAAAACGATTTTGGGAAGGGAACATCCTCACGCAGTACAAAGCTTATCCACGGCGGCGTTCGTTATCTCCAGCAAGGGAATGTCTCTTTAGTTATGGAGGCACTGAGAGAGCGCGGCATCCTGCGTAATAATGCGCCCCATCTGGTCCATGACCTGGCGTTTATCGTTCCCAACTATGATTGGTGGGAGGCGCCCTTTTACGGCATAGGGCTAAAAATTTATGACATGCTGGCGGGCCGTTACGGTTTCGGACCCTCTAAAATTCTAACAAAAAACGAAACACTGGAACGCATTCCAACGATTAAACACGACGGCTTGCGTGGCGGCATCATATACTACGACGGTCAGTTTGACGATGCCAGACTCCTCATCAACCTTGCCCGCACCGCATCGCATCAGGGTGCCGTGCTGTTGAACTACGCCCGTGTTGTCGCACTGACCAGGGCCGGCGACGGCTTTATAGACGGCGTTATTTTTGAGGATCTTGAGGCCGGTACAGAGCACAAGGCGAAATCCAGGGCGGTCATTAATGCCACCGGCCCATTCGCCGATCATATCTGTCGGATGGATGACCCGAACGCCCTGCCCTTGATCTCTCCCAGCCAGGGTGTTCATCTGGTTTTCGATAAGTCCTTTCTTCCCGGCGGATCAGCCGTAATGGTGCCGCATACCAAAGACGGCCGCGTGATGTTTGCCATTCCCTATCTGGGGGTCACGCTGGTAGGCACCACCGATACCCCCATCTTTAACATCGAACTTGAACCTCGACCCCTGGCAGAGGAAATCGATTTCATCCTGGAAACCGCGGGGGAATACCTCGAGAAGGTTCCGTCACGGCAAGACATTCTGAGCGTTTTTACGGGTATTCGTCCCCTCGTTAAAACCGGCAACGAAAAAAACACCGCTGCTTTATCAAGGGATCACATCACTCATATCTCCAATTCGGGCCTACTCACCATCGCAGGCGGTAAATGGACCACTTATCGTCTGATGGCGAAAATCTGCGTCAATTATGCGCTTTCCCTTGCAGGCCTCGAATCGAAACCTTGCATCACCAAGCATCTCAATATTCACGGTTTTCACAAAACACCGGAAAAATTCGGAGAGTTCGCACTTTACGGGTCCGATGCGCAGGCAATCCGAGATCTCATGCGTGAGGATCCGATATGCAAAGAACGGCTGCATCCGGCACTACCGGCCCGTGTCGGAGAGGTCATCTGGGCCGTACGATTCGAAGCGGCGCGCACCGTTGACGATGTCCTGGCTCGCCGAACCCGCAGTCTTCTGTTGAATGCCCGCGCAGCAAGTGAGACGGCGCCCAAAGTTGCTTCAATCATGGCCAAGGAACTGGGGCGCAATCACGAATGGGAAACCGAGCAAACCGAATCCTTCCGAAAAATCACCAGGCTTTATCTGCCGGGATAGCAAAACGATTGCTCTTGAAATAATATTTTGTTCTATTTGGGTCGGGTTCGGACTGAATATATCTTGCTTCTTTATTGACATAAATATTTATAACCGATAGATATTGTTTATAATATTTTAGAGGAGAAACAATGGAAAAAATTTTTAACGGCAAAAAGACGGCAAAATTGGGCACTGAAAAGAATCCCGCTGTGGTTCATGTCAAAACAAAAAAGAGAATGAAGGAAGTTGCCAAGATTTTCGAAGAAAACGACTGGAAATATCGAATTGAACTTGAGCGGGATAAACCCGAAGACATTACCGAATTAGAAATATTATTGAATTGGCCAAAACCAACAGAAGCTGAAAAAAAGGTCGGACGCAACGAGCCCTGTCCCTGTGGAAGTGGAAAGAAATATAAAAAGTGCTGCGGCAAATAATTTGCGGAAGAGACTATATTATAAATTTGACATGTAGGGGTCGTCAAACCTATAGTGTTTAAACGACGTTTCCAATATTAACAAGAACGCCTGGCAAAGGAGAATATATCATGAAAAAATGGACTTACATAGGTATCGGCGTGATCGTCGTTGTTATCATTGTTATTATTTTCGCAGGTTCAAACCTCGGCCCCATTATTAAACATGCCGTAAATTCATACGGACCCAAAATAACAAAAACAGAATTACATGTGGCTGATGTCAGCGTTTCTATTTTTTCGGGAGAAGCCAAAATTAAGAAGTTTTTTCTCGGCAATCCCGCCGGATTTAAGACACCGAGCGCCATGCAGGTCGGCTCGCTTTCTGTGAATGTCGACGAGAAATCCTTACCGAAAAATACGATTATTATTAATCGGGTAGAAGTGATAAATCCTGAAATTACCTACGAGAAAAAAGGAAAAATCAATAACCTGGATACGATTTTAAATAATATCACAAAAACGTCAGAGTCCGAAAAGTCATCAAAACAAGAATCTAAAAAAGAAGGCGCCGGGAAAAAACTCATCATTCGAGACTTCATCGTAAAGGGGGGAAAAGTCAACCTGGCTTTATCGGTATACGGATTGGGAAAAAAAGAAATCAGTGCACCCCTGCCGGAAATCCACCTTACGAATATTGGAGAAAAGAAAAATGGTTTATTGCCGGCTGAAGCGTTCAAAGAAGTATTTGCAGCGTTGTATGGAAAAATCAAATCTCCTGCCGTAACGGATGCATTGAACAAACAGCTCAGTTCATTGGGCGTCAATTTGAATTCCCTTGGAGAAGGCGCGATAAAGAAATTGGGAGGAACCACCGGTAAAGCCGAAGAAGGAATCTCAGAAGTCGGTAAAAAAATCAAAGGCATATTCGGCAAATAGAAAAGGGTAAGCTGTGCGGTTTTTACCTCGGACCGATATTAATTTTCTCGATCACTGCTGTCATCTATTTTGAAGATGGATAAGTGCGTATTGAATATATCGACTTGTTCTTTCAAGCGCTCAAGCACGTTTTGATATTCGACTCGTCCCATTTTCTCTTCGGACACGTTTTCCAAAACAGAAAGAATGCGGCCATAATCTTTTTTAAGGGTCGTGATATGGGCAGACAAAGAATCGATCATTTCATTAATCTGTGTTGCTTCATTTTTTAGAAAATCATATCGCCTTAAAAAAACCTTTCGTGTCAGGTCCCCCTGTGAGATTTTTTTAAACGTGTGGCGAAAGTTGACCAGAGGGCCGCAGAATTTATGATTGATTATCATCTGATATATTAAACTAATCAAAAGCACGGCAATGAGCGCAATGGATAACCGGTCTAATAAAACAATAAAAAACTTTGCCGAATAATGTTGGGAATAAATATCCTTTAATTGAAAAATATCATTGTAAAATTGATAAAGCACCCCAAAAATGATCAGCACAAAGATCATTGCGGTATATACGAGATTTGTGAGCATCATTTTAAAGTGAACTTTATTGGCGATAAAATAGTTTTTTAATCGTCGCCGATTAGCCGTTCGTCTCATTTTGCCCTGCTTCCGAATTTTCTTTAAAAACAGCGTCATTTATTCTACGCCACTTGATATGTTCCTGGTGCTTAAATTGAATCGTTCCTCCCTTTTCCGGATGATAATAAAAAGCTCGGATGAACGCTAAGCCCTCTTTATCTTTGTAGCTGATGGTATACAGAATATTATTCTTCTCCGAGTGTTCTTTTAAGCTTGAAATAAAGTAGATGTCTTCTTTGTCACCGCCGAGCCCGTAGGTCAGTGTTTCTTTTGTCAGTTCAATAAAGCGATCCTGATATCCGGGTGCAGTGGATGTCCATTTCCCGATCAAATTTATAGGAATATCTTTGTTTTTGTTGGAGTAAAACACGTATATGATAAATACCGCAACGATAACAGCCGGAATGACGATCCATTTAGGCTTCATTTCTCCCCCGTTTTTTATGCGATAACACCGGAGTTACTTACGCCACCTTTGTTTTTTCAGGCTCGATAATTTTTAAAAAGGCTTCGACAACATTCGGGTCGAACTGGTGGCCGGCTTCTTTTTTTATCAAATCAATGACGCGCTCAACATCCCATCCGTCCCGATAAGGCCGATCCGATTTCAGCGCATCAAAAACATCGGCCAGGGCCAGAATCCTGGCACAGATGTTTATATTATTCCCGGATATCCCATTGGGATATCCTTTTCCGTCGTATCGTTCATGATGCTGTAAAACGATGGGAAGGATATCCTTATATGAAGCAATCGGTTCGAGAATTCTCGCGCCGATCGAAGGATGCTTTTTAATCCTAGCGTACTCCTCGTCATCTAGTGCCTCGGGTTTATCGAGTATGGCCACGGGGATGCCGACTTTTCCGATATCATGAAGCAGGGCGCCGCGATGCAAATCATCCAGCTTTTTGGGTGGCAGCCCCAGCACAGAGCCGATCTTTAACGCCATTTCCGTTACACGCGTCGAGTGACCGGCAGTCCATGATGACTTGGCATCGACGGCACGGGCAAGGGCTTTTAGTGTGCCCCAGTTCAGCTGGTCCAACTCTTCGATGAGTGTTGCGTTTGAAAGGGCGACAGCCACCTGATCGGCCATCTGGCGGGCCTGGGTAATATCTTCGAGGTTAAAGAGCTTCGTCCGTGACCTTCCGATAACAATCACTGCTTTTAACTTTTCTTTCAGGAAAACAGGGAGAATAAGAAAAGATTCGAGGCCATGATACACAAGAGGGGATACGAAAGACGACGGATTTTGGACCGCATCAATAATGAAATACTCCGGGCAGGCATGGAATGCATCAAGATCAGATGGTCTTAATTCAAAAGGTTTTTCGAACAATTCATTTTCCTGACCGCAGAAGCTGAAATATAACCGGCCGACACTTTCCTTCCCGGAATCTATCAAGCTGATGGCGACACTTTCACAGACAAACCAATCATACATGCGATTGATAATGGTCTTAACGATAATTCTGGCGTCCAGTGAAGACAAAATGGCGCGATCGATCTCCGCTTTGGTATTCAGGGTTTTAAACTGTCTGTTCAACTGGGTAGCCATTTCATTAAAGTCCATGGCCAACTCCTCGAATTCATCCCCGCTTTTTACGTTCACACGGCAGTCAAAGTTTTTCTCGGCAATCCGGTGTGTTCCTTCTTTCAGCAGCTCGAGAGGAATCAGGCTTTTTCTGATAGAATAAATACTCAAAAGCATTATCACCCACAAAGACATCAGGACGACCGGAGGAAAGATGGTTTTAAAGTGTGACATGGGTGCAAGCACATCGGTTTTGGATTGACTGATCACGATAGTCCATGCATCGGCTGCAAACCGATGATTCAAATAGATTTTTCTGTAACTCGCCAGGTGTTTATTATTTTCATGGACAAACACGAATTGACCAAAAACGCCATTTTGAATCTGAAAGTTCCTTGTTTCGGGAAATGGATCTTTATCTGAAAGCGAGCTGAAAAGGACATTTTTAGATTCGTCCAAAACAACAATTTCCGTATCCGGCGGCAAGGAATTTCCCTGATCAACTCCCCACAGGTAAGCGGGGTCAATTTCTCCTACCAGACATCCCGCGTTCGGATCCTTTGGATATAACAGTCCGATCATCATTATCTGCGGCAAAGATCCCGGATGATCTACTGTGAAAATAGCTGTTTTTCCGGTTCTGATGATCCGCTTGATCTCATTCTCTTTCGGGTTTTTAAAATTATTTATCAATTTGTAAATGGGAATAGACTTGTTTTCAGCTTTGAAAAAAGCCACAGCCTTGAAATGAAGGTCCGACGGTTTGTTAGATACAATCGAATGGGCATGGCCGGGATCGTTTAATGAATTTTTGATAGAAGAAACGATCAGCTGCAATTCGGTGTTTAAAAATATCAGCCGTTCAAAGACGGAATAGGCATACCCTGTGGCCGATTGTTTAAGAAGCTTGCAGCTTTGTTCATTGAGCTGTTTGGTTACGCGGATGAAGGAAATTATCGAAAGGCACAAAATAGGAAAAAGTGCACAGGACACAAACAAAATAAAGATGCGGCGGGCGATTTTGCTGCGGAAAATTTTAGTATCAAACTTCATCTGGATAACTCTCTTTTAAAGTTCTGAAACCAGACCGACATACCGACCTTCATAGGCCCGGACAATATCGTCCCGACTTTCGGGAGTTTTAAAACTGGGTTTACTAATCCCATCTTTTCCCATACTGTAAAGGTCATAATCTTGATTGACCGGATTATCACTCATGTTTTTTCGCATCCCTTTTGCCTTGCCGCCATTGGTATTTAAGTACCGATAGGGATTTCCCCAAGGGTCTTTAACGATACCCATAGTGGTCAAGTCGCTGAGGCTGCTTGGAAGTTGTCCGTTAGTGTTAAAAACAAAAAGCGTAATCTGTTTTTCTATCATTCGAATATCCGTAACCGCCACCGCAATCATGGCATTATTTTTATATCGCAAATAATTGGGCACCGCGATGGCCGATAAGGTACCGATAATGGCAATGACAATCAGCACTTCAATAAGCGTAAATCCCGGATTGCAGCCGTGCCGATCAAAATGCTTCATACATGGAAAATTTGTTGGATCCTTCTCGCTGTTCAAAAACTTTTTCCCCATTGGATCATCCATATTTTGCATTAATCGACACCATCGGTCCCATCATGGATCGACCAAGATTCGAATTTATCGGTTAAGATGCTTGCTAAAAGATTTATCGGTAGGTTTTTTAAAAAATGAAGTAAAAAATCGAATCTTTAACGGACACGGAACCTGATAAGGATGTGAATATCCGATAGGCAGTACATATTGCATGCCAAGAAAAAATAATACAATTTTTTTGACTTATTTTTCGGAATTACAAAGAAATTGAAGCGCCGGCGCGATAAGACATCGCCTGATATGTTGAAGTGCTATCGACCTTTTCCGGTTATCCCCTTGTCCCGACGATACAGCCGGACAATGGTTTCCGGTGATACGCCCATGAAATACGAAAGAACGATCAGTTGATTGATCAGGGTGGTTTTCAGAATACCATGGTTCAGCCATCGGCGAGAGGATGTGACCACGGGCTGAGGCAATGTTACCACATCTCCTTTTTCCCGCAATCGCCGGATCAATTCAAAATCTTCCATAATCGGCATATCCGGAAACCCGCCCATTTGTCGAAAAACCCTTGAAAACATAAAGATGGCCTGATCGCCATAAGGCGTCTTCAGGAAGCGTGAGCGCAAGTTTGCAATGCGCTCGATGAATCTAAAGGAAGGATCTGGCGAATCAATGCAAAGCTTGAATGCGCCGGCAACAACGCCGGGCTCCTTTAGGGCGTAAAAGACAGACTCATCAAAATCTTGCGGCAATCGGGTATCTGCATGAAGAAACAGCAGTATATCTTTGGATGCTATATCAGCGCCCCTGTTCATTTGATGCGAACGTGGAGGAGAGCCCTCAATGACGAGGGCGCCCCGCTGTCTGGCAATGGAAGCCGTATGGTCGGCGCTACCGCCGTCCACAACAATGACTTCGCGATGAATTCCAGGATGGATGCTGGCAATGGTTCCGGCAATGTTATCGGCTTCGTTCAAGGTCGGTATGATTATTGAAATACCCTTGGATTCAAAATGATGATGTCTTGCATTTTGGCGGCGTTCCCAAATAAAAAGGTCTTCAGGCCGGTCCAGGTCATGCAGATCGTCAACCAAAGAATAGCTGAGTCCAAGGTCTGTTGCAATTTTTATCGTTTTTTCCAGGACATCGCTTTTACCCCATTTTATTCCGGCAAACAGATTGGCCGCAGCCGGGGAAAACGCCGATTTAGGAAATCCGATTAAATAATACCCGCCGTCTTTGGCCGGTCCCAGCACCATTTCTTTTTGTTTCAGGACGGCAAATGCTTTTTTAATGACGTTTCCGGTAAGATCCGGGATATCCGTGCCGATGGCGATCGCAGCCGATGCGCCGGATCTAAAGGCGTCTTCAAAAGCCCGTCGCATCCGTTCTCCGAGATCGCCGCTTCCCTGTGCGGCATACTCGAATTCGAATCCGAGCCATCTTCCCATGAGATCTTCATTTCCACCGTTATAGCGGATCTCGATGGTCAGTTCATTTGACGCCGCCATCCCAAAAACCTGTAACAGGGTGTGTTCTGTCATTTTTCGCTGAAGATCTGCAGCGCCTTTGGTTCCAAGGACCGGGATCAGTCGGGTTTTGGTGTTTCCCGGTTCCGGATAACGGGTGAAGATGATCAGGCGTTTTTTAGAAATCATGGGTGCAATGTGTTTATATGAAAACAAAGAGCGTACCACTAAACCCGAATTGTTCGCCGATTATGCAACGTATCAAGCATCGGCAACAATCGATCCTGATAATATATTAATCATTCCGGAGTATACTTCTCTCAGGTTTATTTCTTCTACCTCGATCGAGATTTTATTTTACGCCCTTAATGCTTTTGATGATCTTTGGAATGAAAAACGAGAAGATAAAAAGCCCTATTGAAAAGAACACCTTAAAGGAAATCAGTTTTCCCCAGTCTCCCGAAGCCCATACCTCTTTCAGGGTTCCGAAGAAAAAGGTGAAGATGCATGTCCCCACGATGATGCCCAGACCGGTTCCGGCAACATAGTCCCAAAATCGGACTTTGGTCAGTCCCATGCCGAAATTCATGGGTGTAAACGGGAAATAAACCAGCCGAAGATACAATACCGTTGCGAATCCGTTACGCTCGATGGCATCGTCGTATTTCTTCAGTTTTTCGCCGATCAAAGAAGCGGCAAAGTCTCTTCCCAAGGTTCGTCCGATTAAAAATGCGGCGGCGGCACCGATCATTGCGCCGATCCAAACATATAAAAATCCCCGGTAGGCCCCGAATATTACGGCACCCAGACCGGTCAGCAAGGTGCCGGGCACAAAAAGGCAGACGCCGACAGCATAGAGTATCATATACAACACCGGCGCCCAAAAACCGGCGTTTTTGAGAAAACGACTCAGTGATTCGGGCGTAAGATAATTTTTGACCGGGGTGAAATGAATGAATAAAATAGCTGCGACAATAAAAACAACAAGCGCTATTGCTTTTACCACTGCTTTCGGTTCTTTTTTTGTCGATTGTTGCAACATATTCTCCCGGACTGCACCAATTTATGCTGATGGAAAATGTTCGATTCGATTATTCCTTCGATACCACGGCATGACCGCCGAACTCCCTGCGAAGGGCGGCAAGAACCCTGTCTGAAAAAGGGTCTTCCTGTCTGGAGCGGAACCGCCGCAATAAGGATAATGTAATGACCTGCGCAGGCACACCGGTTTCCAGAGCCTGCTGGATGGTCCATCTTCCTTCTCCGGAATCTTCCACGTACCCTTTGATATCCGTTAGTTTTTCACTTTTTCTAAAGGCATCTTCTGCAAGTTCCAGGAGCCATGATCGAACGACACTCCCCCGATTCCATAAATGGGCTATATCGGCATAGTTAAATGATGCTGCATAATCGGATGAATCCAAGATCTCAAATCCTTCGCCATAGGCCTGCATCATCCCGTATTCAATGCCGTTATGTACCATTTTGACAAAATGTCCGGCGCCTGAGGGACCACAGTACAGATAACCCTCTTCAGGGGCCAGAGTTTTAAATATAGGTTTCAGAAAATTGAATGCTTCCTTGTCTCCGCCGATCATCAGACAATACCCGATTTGAAGCCCCCATATCCCTCCGCTGACCCCTGCATCCAGGTACCAGATATTTTTTTCTTCGAGGTATCC
>JARRRC010000034.1:0-10950 GCA_037381105.1 Desulfobacterales bacterium | reverse complement strand
GTTTTACTCCAACGGCAGCCTGGTCCGTGAGATTTATGTGCAGGACATCAAAGTGAACCCTTCTTTTCCACCCGATACTTTTGACATTCAACAGCTTAAATCAAAATATCCTCAGCATGTTTCTTATGAACCGGAACAACACAAGACTAAAGAGGATATGGATGAAGTACAAAAAACCATTGAGGAATTCAAAAAGATATATAAATAAGAACCAAGCCCGAATATTTCATAAAAATTTTCGAAAGGCCTGATATGGACCGTAAAACGAAATTCATATTTATCACCGGCGGCGTGCTTTCGTCTTTGGGTAAAGGACTGGCTTCCGCAGCGATCGGAGCGCTGCTTGAAAGCCGGGGACTTACCGTAACCATTCAGAAGCTCGATCCTTACATCAATGTTGATCCCGGAACCATGAACCCTTTCCAGCATGGAGAAGTATATGTTACGGATGACGGAGCGGAAACCGATCTGGATCTCGGTCATTACGAACGATTTACCAATGCCAGGTTAAGCCGAGACAACAACTTTACCACCGGAAAAATATACTATTCGGTCATCACCAAAGAACGGCGAGGAGACTATCTGGGCGGAACGGTTCAGGTCATTCCCCACATCACCGACGAGATAAAAGATAGTATCAAACTGGTGGCGGATTCCGTAGATGTCGTCATTGTTGAAATCGGCGGAACCGTTGGCGACATAGAAAGCCTCCCGTTTCTGGAAGCGATCCGACAATTCAGGGCGGATGTCGGAAAAGAAAACGCCTTGTATATCCACCTAACCCTGGTCCCGTATATCGGTACGGCTGGAGAAGTGAAGACAAAACCGACCCAGCACAGCGTGAAAGAACTACGCAGTATCGGTATTCAGCCGGATATCCTTCTCTGCCGGACAAATAAATACCTGCCCAAAGAAATCAAATCAAAGATCGCCCTTTTCTGCAACGTTACCGTTGACGAAGTCATTACGGCAAAAGATGTTGAGTGCATTTATGAAGTTCCCCTGGTGTTCCACAAAGAAGGCCTGGATCAGAAGATTGTGGAAAAGCTTAACATCTGGACCAGAGCGCCCCACCTCGATGACTGGGAGAATATCGTCAGACGCCTTAAAGATCCTTCATCGGAAGTGACCATTGCCATTGTCGGAAAGTATGTCGATTTAACGGAATCTTACAAAAGTTTGAATGAAGCCCTCCGCCACGGCGGGATTCCCAATGATTGCCGGGTCGGTCTGAAATTTGTAGATTCCGAAAAGATCGAGCAGAGTAATTGTGCGGAAATTATAAAAGATGTCGACGGTATCCTGGTTCCCGGAGGCTTTGGATCCCGCGGCATCGAAGGTAAGATTTGCGCCGCCCAATATGCCAGAGAAAACAACATGCCGTATTTCGGCATTTGTCTCGGCATGCAGGTCGCCGTCATCGAATTTGCGCGTCATGCAGCGGAGATGACCAAAGCCCACAGCCAGGAATTTGACGAAAATACGCCGTTTCCCGTAATATATCTGATGACACAATGGTATGATGATAAAACCGGAACCGTTCAGCGGCGGGATATCACTTCAGACAAGGGAGGCACCATGCGTCTTGGCGCTTACCCTTGCACAATCAGAGAAGGTACTCTCGCCCGAAAGGCTTACGGGGTTTCGGACATTTCGGAAAGACATCGCCACAGATATGAGTTCAACAATGCGTTCATCGACCGGCTCGAAGAAAATGGACTGGTCATTAGCGGAACCTCGCCGGATGGTGAACTGGTGGAAATCGTCGAGATCAAAGGTCATCCCTGGTACCTCGGGTGTCAATTCCATCCGGAATTCAAATCCCGCCCCATGGAGCCTCACCCCTTGTTCAGAGAATTTATCCGCGCTTCCCTGACATTTTCCAAGACCCGTTCGTAAATCTCTATTTAGATACAGCGCAAAAAGAACCTGTTTTCAGAGATCTTAAAAATTTGGTATGTCAGAAGCCAACGCCCTGTTCATACTCCCCTGGCGATACCCTTCCAAATCAACCGACACATGGGAAAAACCGATTTTTTTCAATTTTTCTATGATGACGGATCTTGTGTTTTGATCGATGAGCTTTTCAATATCTCTGGTATCGACCTCGATCCTTGCCACCTTGCCATGCTTTCTCACCCGGCATCCGATAATACCGAGACCGATGAGAACCTGTTCGGCCTGATTCACCATTTTAAGGTCTTTTTCGGTGATCGGCGTGCCATATGGAATTCTGCTGGCAAGGCATGCCATCGCCGGCTTGTTCCAAGTGACTAGGTTCATTTGTTTTGAAAGCCGACGGATGTCGTTTTTTGTCAGTTTTGCATCCACCATCGGCGCCTTGATGCCCATTTCTTGAGCCGCGGAGAATCCGGGTCGGTAATCGCTTAAATCATCGATATTTGCCCCATGAGCCACTTGCTGAATTCCCCTGTGGTCCGCAATTTTCAACAATTCTTGAAAAAGATATTTTTTGCATAAATAGCATCGATCTTTTGAGTTGGCGGTAAAAGCGGGCCGATGCATTATGCCGGATTGAATGACTAGATGTTCAACGCCGAGTGCTGCTGCGAAATAGCGGGCATCAAGGGTTTCCCATTCCGGATAAAGCGGAGAAGCTGAGGTAACGGCAATGAGGTTTGTATTGAGCGCTTCACTTGCCGCAGCCAGCAAAAAAGAGCTGTCAACCCCCCCGGAAAAGGCCACCAGCAAAGATCCATATTCTTTTAGGATAGAAAGAAGATGATCCCTTTTTTCTTCTAAGCGATTCGTATTCATATTCAAAATAAAAAAATGTTTACAAAACTTATGAATTCATATATATAAATT
The DNA here is from genome assembly GCA_037381105.1 of Desulfobacterales bacterium. GTDB lineage: Bacteria > Desulfobacterota > Desulfobacteria > Desulfobacterales > UBA11574 > UBA11574. Next base: position 8,121 of record JARRRC010000034.1, on the reverse strand, counting down.
TTTCCAATGCATTTAGGATAATATAACATATGACGGATTTCATGTGCAACGCCACAAAAAATTTCAAAGAGGTTTTTTATGGGAAAAAACAGTTTGGTTCAATCAACAACCAAAGGGAAAAAAAGCACCGCCAAGAAAAAAGCAGCAAAAAAGACAGCCGCCAAAGCAAAGGCCGCCCCAAAGGCCAAAGCCGCCCTTAAAGCCAAAGCCGCTGCAAAAGCCGCTCCTGTATCCAAAAAGAAAACAGTATCTGTGAAAGATCTTCTTATGAAAAAATTTCCTGCGTGGAAACCGGAAAAGCTTTATACCGTCAGACCGGAAAAAGCGGATTTAAAGGACGTTGCGGCTCCGCCCTTTTTCTCAGGCCCGGAAACAGAACAAAAACGAATAAAAGAACTTTTACTGAAAAAGTTTGACCTGGCAGAAATTAAGGCTGCCGCCGAAAAAGCCGCTGCTGAAAAGGCCGCTGCTGAAAAGGCCGCCGCTGAAAAGGCTGCCGCCGAACCCGAAGTTATGGTATCATATGAACCCCCCGATACTAAGGACACCCTGCCACCGGATCCCATGGACAAGGCCATTAAATATATGGTTGCTGTCGTGGCAATCCTTATCGCCCTAGTTGTCGGCAGCAGCATGATCAATCAGGGCAAATATTATATTCACTCAACAGACGGCGCTTTGGAAATCTTTCAGGGCCGGTTCGCCCCCATGGGTGAAAAATTGTTGATCTCTCTGCCCGGCGTTCAGCCCCCTGCAAAAACAAAAGACGTTTATTCCAAAACAGACGTATTTCCTCTGATTTTCAATTTTTATGTGGACAAAGCGGATAACCTCCTGAAAGTACCGGGCCTCCCGGATTTTCAAGGGATTAAAACCTATATCAATAAGGCAATGCCCTATGCCTTGACACCCGATTCCAAAGATATCGTTTATAGCCGCCTGAACAATATCGACATGATTATTCTTTTGTACAAGGCGGATGTAGCAGCCAGCAAAGCCACCCTCGCAGATCTTAAAGAAGCCAAAGCATTTCTTGCTGAAGCCTCACGACTCGACATTGATAATATGCAACTCAATTTGATCCATCAAAAAATGGATGCCGTAGACAAAAAGGTTGCATCCTTAAAGGCCAGAAAAAAGGGAGCTGCATCACCGGCACTTGTTCCGCCGACTGAAACCCAATCACCGGCATCTGCACTGCCAGCCGGGAAGAAATCGCCTGCACCCGTCCCGCACGGCGAAACCAAAACACCGGCACCTGCAACACACGGAAACCCCCACGGCGAATAGATTGATTGTAATGCTTTGACAAAAGCGGAGGGTCGTAAAAACGGCCATCCGCTTTTTTTATTTTCTCTATCGTAATGAAGGAATAGCCATGATACATATTCTTACCATACTGATAATTGTCTTGGTATTTGTATATTTTTCTATCTTCTTGGCTAAAAAAATTATCTTTTTTCGACAGCAAAGGAATAACCTTCAAAAAAGGGAGTCTCAGTTCATTTATAACCTTGTTGCCGAAGGGAAATTAAAGCCTCATCAGGCATTTCAGATGGATGATTTTGCTGAAAATCCGACCCCACAAAAGGGGGTTTTAAAAATGGAAAAAACAGATAATGAACTCGACATAAATGAGGTTCATTCTTTAATACTTGAAAAAATCAATGGGTTGTCTGAAGAACAACTAAGGCAACTCTTGAATTATTTGGAAGAAGGATAAAAATTTGAAACAGTGATCCGATTTTGCCCCTTTCTTTCCTGCACGGACGACTAATTCTCTAACCTGCTTTGCCATTCCCTCCGTGAGGAGATTAAACCATGTCAATTGTTTAGAATCAATCGATGTGCCATATCCTTTATCCATGAAAACTCGATGCGCGGATTGTTCATGGTTGTCCGAATGTAGGACATTCACCGACAGCAAAAACCACCAAGCACTGACGTCATAATCGGAATTCTGCCGACACCCGATTCATCATCAACGGCTTAAATTAAGAATAAGTCGAACGGTGCTGAGGCGTCCGAACTGATTTCATTCACCGCCCAGTTGCTGAAAGCCGGCGTCGAAGCGAAGCTTTAGATCCGTTCTTCCCGGTAGGTTGGGATAAGGTATGTACAGAATTCATTTCTATAAGGAGTGATACCATGAAATTTAACATCATGTTCGTTGACGATTCCATTAGTGTGCTTGAATCCGTGCAATGGTTGTTCATGGATGAGCCTTATTATCTATTTGCTTTCGACAATCCTCTTGATGCCCTGAACGTAATAAATACATTAGAATGGGCCGTTGTCGTAGCGGATCGATCCATGCAGAATATGGATGGTCTGGAATTTTTGAAAAAAGTTCACGCACATTCGCCTCATACGATGGGGATAATTATGACCGGCTATACTGAAATCAAAGAAGTATCTGATGTGCTATATCACGGCAGCGATTATCAATTTATCAAAAAGCCTCTGGATAACTTTGAAATTAAACAGGCGGTGAAGGCGGCAATCGCAGACTTTGAAAAAAATACAGGCATCAAAAGACTATCAATTGTTTGATAAAACGTTACCGGAGAAACTTGATCTATCAACGAGTATGGTATGCTGTATCTTTCTCTTCCATTTATTTTACAAAGCAAGTCAGACTAAGAAAAATTTCGCAAAAATTGACATTCTTTTGATGATTATATATGGTAATAATTCATATTCGCTGTTTCTACAAGCCATCTCAAGAACCACCACCTTCAGGAGGAATAGAATGAAACCCTTTCGAATTATCGTAATTCTTCTATCTATTGCTTTCCTTTTCGGTTGTGCGGAATCGTTCCAAAGAATGAACAATTTAAAAATCGGCATGACAAAACAAGAAGTCGTCAAAACTATTGGTGCCCCTTACATCACCAGTGCCAGCGGAAATGTGGAATATCTTAAATATCGGACTTACGGAGGTATATTTTACTCCGATGAATATTACGTCAGGCTGCTGGACGGCAAGGTTGACGCTTACGGACAGAAGGGTGACTTTAATCTGCCTTACTAATTAGTGTTCATCCATAAAAAAAGATCCTGAACTTTTCACTGGGACCGGTGCCGGAACATCCAGGCCGCGAGAGGCAAAGCAAAACCGGCCATCAGCAATAGCGGCCAAAGTTGAGGCCAGACCATGCTTATGCCGGCGCCCTCCAGAAATATATTTCGCAGCGCTGTAATAATATGGCGCAAGGGATTGATTAAGGTTCCGACCTGGAGCCAGTGGGGCATATTTTCGATGGGGGTAGCGAATCCGGAAAGAATGACCGACGGCATCATGAAGACAAAGGATCCGAGGAGTGCCTGCTGCATGGTCATGGACAGGGACGACACCAACAGCCCGACACCCACGATGGTGATGATAAAACACCCCAGTGCCAGGATCAGGGTCGGAACGGTTCCGCGAAACGGCACACCGAACCAGTAAACCGCCCCAGCCGCAAACAACAGGGCATCCATGATGCCGAACAACATTCCGGGAAGGGATTTGCCGATCAGAATTTCTGCGGGGTTGAAGGGAGCGACCAAAAGCTGGTCGAAAGTGCCGAACTCCCGCTCTCTCGCTACCGAAAGGCTGGTAAGAATCATGACCACCACCATGCTGATAAGGCCGCCTAACGCCGAGACAATGAACCATCTGCTCTCTAAGTTGGCGTTGAACCAGGAACGGTTCATCAGCACCAGTCCGGGGCCGTCCATGGTAACCATCCTGTTTTTAACAAGGTCTTGGTTGTATTGTTCGACAATGCTTCCGATATACCCTAAGGCGATCAGAGCCACATTGGAATTCCGGCCGTCAACAATCACCTGAAGCGTCGCCGGACGACCGTTGTGAAGATCACGGCTGAACTCGGGCCCGATGTGGATAACCAGACGGACTTTTTCACGATTGATTATCGGAGCAATCTCTCTTTCGGCCAAAAGGGTCTTTGTCAGCTCAAAATTTTCAGACCCTTTAAACCGGGACAGCAACTGCCTGGATTCGTAAGTCCGAGACTCGTCGAATACCGCGTAGCTGACGTTTTTGAGGTCATAGGTTGCGGCATATCCGAACACGAAAAACTGGATCAACGGCGGGCCGATAATGACAAACCGGCTTTTGGGATCTTTCAGGATCATGATAAATTCTTTAATCGTCAATGCGATGATGCGGCGTACAATATCCATTACCCCTCCAGACGCTTGGTTATTTTTCGGAAAGCCAGGCTGATGAATAAGACAGCCATGCCGGTCAGAGCCAAGGCATTGGGCAGCAACACCGGCCAGATGTCGCCGGCCATGAAAAGGGTATGGCTGATATCCACGAAATACCGCGCCGGAACCACGTAGCTCACGATCTGAATAAAGCGGGGTGTGCTATCCAGATCAAAAATCAGGCCCGAGAGAAAGAGCGCCGGCAAAAATCCCGCCACAATAGAAATCTGTGCGGCCACGAATTGGACTCTAACGGCAGCGGATATCAACAACCCAAAACCAGACGAAGCCAGCATGAAAAGCGCACTTAAAATAAAGAGGGCAACGATGGAGCCGCGAAACGGAACATGAAAAAGCGTAACACCGACCCAAACGGATAAACCCATACCCAGCATGCCCAGAACAAAATAAGGAAGCATCTTGCCCAAAAGAAGATCAACCCTGCGAATCGGTGTGACCAGAATGGCCTCCATGGTCCCGCGCTCCCATTCCCGGGCCACCACCAATGCGGTCAACAAGATTCCGATGAGAGTCATAATCAGGGTGATAAGACCCGGCACAAGAAAATCGCGGCTGACGGCAGCCTCGTTGAACCAGACTCGCTGGGATATTTTCACGGCAGGCAGGGCCACCGGCTTACCCCGGGCCTGACGCACCTCAGTCCACTTCTGAAGCACTCCCCTTGTGTATCCCTGAATCAAGCGCGCCCGGTTGGCATCGATGCCGTTGATAATTACCTGAACCGGCGCCCGGTTCCGTTTGTACAAATCCTCTGAAAAATCGTTTTGCAGATGAACAATCCCGTCAACATCTCGTTGACTCAGCAATTTTGTTGCATCGGTCATGGATGTCAAATGAACGGTTTTGAAATAGGGGGACAAATCGAACCTGGCAGAGACCTCCCGGGCTGCCGGGCCGTTGTCATCGAGCACGACGGCGACAGGCACGTTATCGGCATCCAGGGTGACCCCGTATCCGAAGATAAAAAGTAGCACCAAGGGTAGTACAATGGCCAGTGCTATGCTGCTGGGATCTCGCAGAATCTGAAATACTTCCTTGCGGAGAATCCCCCGCATGCGCATAAAGAATAGAACGCGAGGCGTCATTTATTCCCCTTTATGTTTTCATGTTGATTCTTTTCACCGGATGGTGCAATGGTACCCTCTGCAAGGGCGACAAACGCATCCTCAATCGTCGGTTCCGGGTTTTCTTTGGAACGAACCAGCGCCCGGATTTCAGATGGCGTGCCTACAGCGAGGCTTTCTCCAAGGGACATAATCAACATCCGGTCGCAGTATTCGGATTCCTCCATAAAATGCGTGGTCACCACAACAGTCACTCCCTGTTCGGCAAAACCGTTGATCCGGAGCCAGAACTCGCGGCGGGCCAAAGGATCCACACCGGACGTCGGTTCGTCCAGGAAAAGAATGTCCGGCTCGTGCAAAAGCGACGCGGCCATGGCCAAGCGCTGCTTGTAACCGCCCGGCAGGCCGCCGGCGGCCTTTTCGCTCCATTTGTCGAGCCCGAATTCCATGAACGCCCATTCCATTCGCTGCCGCAGGCTATTGCGGCCAAGGCCATAGGCCTTCCCGAAAAAGTTCAGATTTTCACGTACGCTGAGCTGGCCGTAAAGGGAAAATTGCTGGGCCATGTATCCCAGCCGGGAGCGAGCCTTTGACGGAGAGTGCCTCAAATCATAGCCCGCCACATTGATCTCGCCGGCGGTGGCGCTCAGCAAACCGCATAGCATGCGAAAAGTGGTGCTTTTCCCCGCGCCGTTGGGACCGAGCAGACCAAAAATTTCACCCCGCCGTACCTCAAAAGTGAGTCCTTTGACCGCCTCGAAATCACCGAAAAATTTTTGAAGCGACCGGGTCTGCACCACTACTTCTTCATTCAGTATGGTCTTGCCGGAAATTTCGTCGTCCGTGTTGATTTGAAAACTGCTTTCTTTATGGGGGATCAGAGTCATAAAGGCATCTTCAAAGGTCGGGGGAGTGCTCTTGATGGATGCCGGCCACTTTTCCGGTAAAGCGTCCGCCACAGCGTTGGGCCCGGAAGCATCTGTCACCACCCGCACTTTACCGGAGCGGATGGTGGCATCGGTAATATGGGCCTTGCCCACAAGATGCGTATGTATCCGGCGCGGTTTGACATCCGGCGAAGGATCGACGATCGCAACCCTATTCTCAACCCGGTCTTTGAACTCTCGGGGCGTTCCTTCGGCAAGTTTTTCGCCTTCATGCAGCACTACAACATAATCGCATCGCTCGGCCTCGTCCAGATATGCGGTTGAGAGCAGTACGCCGATGCCTTCCTTTTCCACCAGTTCGTAAACGATTTTCCACAGCTCCCTGCGCGAAATCGGATCCACCCCCACGGTCGGCTCGTCCAGCAACAGCATCTCCGGCGATTTGATGAGTGAACAGGCCAGCCCCAGCTTCTGTTTCATTCCGCCGGAAAGCGCACCAGCCATACGCCTTGTAAAAGGTTCCAGACCGGTCATCCGAAGCAGGCGGTGATATCGATCTTTTCTCTTGGCAGACGGCACCCCTTGAAGATCGGCATAAAGTTCCATATTTTCCGATACGGTCAGATCCTGATACAAGCCGAATCGTTGGGGCATATAACCGACGCGGCTCTGTATCTCGATGGTATCGTTTACGCTGTCCAGCCCCAGGATGGTAACCGTGCCGGCCGTGGGAACGATCAGACCGGCTGCCGTACGAATCAGGGTGGTTTTCCCGGCCCCGTCCGCTCCTACAAGTCCGGTCACCTGTCCCCGGCAGGCATTGAGTGAAACATCCCGCAGGGCCTGAACCGCAGGCCCTTTTTTGACAGGAAACGTTTTTTTCAGATTTCGGATCGTCAGCACCGCATCCGTTGTGGTTGTGACCTGTTTATGTGGCTGAGCAGACATATTTCAGACTATTCTCCATCCGGTTTTACGATTTTTTTCGGCGGTACGTCGCCGTCTCCGGATACACTCTTCGAAGCATTCTGATCCACGATTACCGTGACCGGCATTCCCAGCCGAAGCTGATCTTTGGGATCATGAACATAAACCCGCACCTCGTATACCAGTTTTGTTCTCAGGTCCTCTGTTTCCACGGTTTTTGGGGTAAATTCGGCAATAGGAGAAATAAAACCGATCCACCCGTTAAAACTTTGACCCGGAAAAGAATCGCTCAATATCTGGGCCTTCATTCCGAGACGGATCCGGCCGAGATCCGGCTCCGGCACATAGGCCCGTGCCCACTTGGGATGAATTAATGCCAGAGTGACAACCGGCCGGGTCGGACCTGCCATTTCTCCGGGTTCTAAAATACGGTTCCGAATAATACCCGGGGCCGGCGACATCAACGTCATGTCCGATAGTCTTATCTTTAACAGAGAAAGAGACGCCTTCAGAGCCTCCAGCGTGTCTTTGGCCGCCGCAATGTCTTCCTTGCGAGGCCCTTCCAGTGCCAGATTCAGCGCTTTTTGTTTAACCTTGAGCTGGGCCTCATCCACATCGAACTGGGCCCGGGCGTTGTCCAGGGCCTGCTGACTGGTTGCTCCGGCCCCTGATGTTTTACGGATGCGCTCGTAATTTAGCATCGAATTTCGATATGTGGCTTTTGCCGCCTCCACCTCTGCGCGCGCCTGCTCGATCTCCTGACGGCGGGTTCCGGCTTCCAGCCGTTTGACGATCTCCTGCTGGGCCGCGATTTGCGCCCGGGCTTCTTGGATCTGAGCCTCCAGTCGATCGGTCTGGAGTGTCGCCAGAACCTGGCCCGCCGTTACGCGATCGCCTTCTTCTACTAAAATCCTATCAATTCGCTCCTGTTCGATAAACGCAAGGTCGGCATTGCGGGTATCGATATTTCCGTAGATCTTAAGCTCGGCGCCGGACTCCTTATT
>JARRRC010000033.1:11920-17114 GCA_037381105.1 Desulfobacterales bacterium | reverse complement strand
TTCCCGTAGGCGAGAATGGGAAAGCGCTGTTATTCATTCGTCTTTTGCGGGATGCCGACAAACTCGACATCTGGAGAGTTTTTATTGAGTATTACAAAACACGTGACAAAAAGCCGAATCCGGTTGTGGAAATCGGTCTCCCTGATGATCCTTTTATATCTTCGGAAGTTGTGGCGGCATTGAACGAAGACCGGTTTGTCCGTATGCAGGATCTAAAGACATCCGGCGACTTTAAACTGCTTCTGATAAGCTGGGTGTTTGATCTTAATTTTAGCCATTCATTTCAGATCGTTAAAGATCGTAAATATATCGAGAGAATTGAAGCGACCTTGCCGCCTTCAAAAAAGATTTCGGCGGCGATAAAACATGCCTATGACCACGTGGCGCGCCATATCGCGTAAAGATCGCTAAGGCTTAGCGGTTTAGCGTTCAGAGGTCAAAGGTTGAAGGTTTAAGGGTGAGAAGGTAAAATATGAAAGATATCATCATATTATTAACAATTGTAGGGGTTTGGTATCTGTTGCAGGCATATATTCTGCCGAAATTGGGGATTTCGACCTGAATGAAAAATTCTTGTCGGGCGACAAGCAATAAAGAAGAATCCGGGATAAAGATATCCGGAAAAAGTGAAAAAAATTAAAAACCCATCGGTATCTGCCTTCGGGAGAAATATGTTTAAAAAAATAATGATCTTCATTATTATCGCATTCATTGGTGCGGGATGCGAAACAGGTGCACTGCATCTCGTCGTCAAATTCGATCATATCCACGGGTTGGTATCCAATGACCGTGTTATTTTCGAGAAGAACCGAATCGGCAAGGTGGATGACGTAACCTATACTAAGGATGGCAGTTATCGGGTCAAACTGACGATCGAAAAAGCCTTTGAAAATTCCGCTACGGAACATTCCCGGTTTTACATCGTTTCAGACCCGCAAAACAATGACCTCAAGGCCATAGAGATGATCCTGACCCAAAAGGGAGGAAAACCGTTAAAAAACAACGCCGTTGTCGAAGGCTCCAGCAAATCTTCGGTGATCATTGAACAAATGCAAAAAAACATTGAAAAGCAGATGGAAGATCTTACCCGGCAATTCAATGCGTTTGCAGAGCAATTAAAACAGGTTCCCGATAGTGAGGCGTACAAAAAATTAGAGGACGAGCTGACGAATCTTTATGACCAAATGAAGCAATCGGGAAAAGAGGTTCGTGATATGATACAAAAACAAATATTGCCACGTTTGGAACAGGAATTGGATAATTTAAAAGAGCGACCGCATAATAAAAAACAAAAGGACGAATTAAAACCAATATTCATGCATTTCGTTACCATTTGCCAGCCATGTTAAAAGATGTTTCGCCTGACGTCGATGTCATTCCATCAAGCCCATCGGAATCCAGCCTAATCTCCCAATATGTTGTGGTATAATTTACTTGACACACAAGATATTTTGGTTTATATAAAGATATTTTTAAAAATCAAGAATTTAAAGCTTAAAAATAGCAGGGAATGTGAATATGGGAAAATCTGTTATAAAATGCCCTAAAGATCCGCAAATGCAGTACTATCGCGAAGTTTGCGAAAAGATTTTCAGAAAAGGGAACATCCGGAATTGGTGTAAACACTGCGAGATCTTCCAGGACAAGAAAAAATCTTCCGCCAAGGTATAAATCTCTATCATCGGCTGCCGGTCAAAGTTTTCAAAAAGGTTGATATGTAAGATATATTCGATATTGGGAGAATGAATTTTCCTTAAAACCTTAGCATAAAAGAGAGGGGGTAAAATGATATCTTCTCCATGTGCAAACTGTCAGAGGAAAAATCAACCGAAAGAAACTTGTATTAAAAGCTGTGAAATTTTAAACGAAATTCAACTTTACCAGGTATCAAATGAAGAAGAGTATTTCATTTCCGCCATTGATTATTCCGAAGAAGGAAGATTTTGTCTGGCCAGTAAAGATATTATGATTTAGGCGGACCATCCTTTTTAAGGGTGGCGGTGTCACGAAAAGGAGGTGCTCATATGTACGTGGGTCGAGTTATGCAGAAACATCTTGTAACCGTACCTCCGGATACAAATTTGCGTAAAGCCAAAGAAATCATCCAAGAAAAGCGGATTAACCATTTGCTGGTTGTGAATAAAGATGGGAAATTGGTCGGCATTGTTTCGGACAGAGATGTCAGGCAAAGCTGGGCCTCTCCGGCTACGGCGCTCAGTATCCATGAGTTGAACTATCTTCTGAACCAACTGACGGTTGAGATGATCATGGTTAAAAAGATTATCACCATATCGCCCGGCACCACCATTGAGCGCGCTGCTTATATCATGCAGGAAAACAGAATTAATGCGTTGCCGGTCATCGAATCCGAAAAGCTTGTCGGGATTATCACGAGTACCGATGTTATGGGAGTTTTGCTTCGTTCCATCGGGTTTGATGATGAGGAAAGCGCTCGGTTTAGCGTTTTGGTTGAAGATCGCATCGGAATTGTCGCCGAGGTTTCGAGAATTTTGAAAGAACAGCAAATCTCTATTCGCAGCCTGGTGACTTGGCCGGAAAAAGAATATACCGGTGTTTATCATCTGGTGATGCGGGTAAGATTGGAAGATAAGGATAAAGCGATAAAAATATTAGGTGACGGCGGGTTCAAGGTAATGTCCGAATATGTTCATGATCTGACGCCATATCTGCCAAAAGAGTGACATATCCATTGGCAAGGCGGTAAGGGTTAAGTCGAGGGTCCCTATTTTCGATCAGCAAGATCTCTGTCAGAAGAGCAAACCTTTCTGATATTTCTCCCAGCAATCCATCAAAGTGCAGGCAAGCAATGAAGACCGTTCCAAAAGACTTGCTTTGATCATGTATTCTTCCTCACTGTGATCCATGGCACCGATGGGTCCCAAGCCGTCAATGACGGGCGTGTTTTCTCCCGCAATCAGATTGGCGTCCGACACACCGGATCTGAATTCTTCAGACACCGAAAACCCAAGGGAGGCTGACGTTTCCCGAACCGCTTCAAATAGTTTTTTGTTTTTTTCGGATGCCGGCATCGGGGGTCTTGAGCTTAATACGGTAAAACCGGAACCGGTTCCGGGAATGTGGTTTCTTTGGGTAATTTCAGATATGCTTTTTTCCAATTTTGCCTTGTCCGAGGTTTCGGCGAATCTGAAATCGATACGGGCCGAGGCATGATCCGGAACCGTGTTCGGCCCTATTCCACCGCTGACCTTTCCAACATTGACGGTGATCCCCCGGTCCAAATCATTTAAGGATTCAAAGGCGATGATTTTATGGGCCAGCTCGACAACGGCGCTGGCTTTTTCCTTTCCGGCGAATGCCGCATGTCCCGCTTTACCTTTAATGCTCAGTTTAAGAGACAGGTTTCCTTTGCGACCGGTGACAATTTCTCCGTTTCGACCCCCGGTTTCCAGAACAAATGCAAAGGCGCTTTTAACGGCCTCCTGTTGAATGAGGGCCTTTGAAGTGGGAGATCCGATTTCTTCATCGGAGTTAAATATGAATGTAACGGGCATTTTAGTTAACAGCATTTCGCTGTCCAATGCCTTGAGGGCAAAAATCCCGGCAACGAGTCCGCCTTTCATATCAATGACGCCCGGTCCGTAAACGTGAGCGTCTACTTCTTTGTATTGGTTAAAGCCGGTATCTTCGGGAAATACCGTATCCATGTGTCCGGTAAGGAGTATCTGTTTGTCAAATGGCACTTTGCAAAGGGACCGGACAACAAGATGATTTCCAAGCGACTCCTGTTCAATGACCCGGCAGGAGACCGCATAGGGTTGAAACGTTGACATGATAAGGCGCCCTACCCGGTCCACACCGGTTTTATTGTAAGTTCCGCTCTGAATCCGTACCATCTCTGCAAGAAGGGAAAACATTTCCGGATGGTGTGCGTTTAGGAATGTGATGATTCGGTTATGGGGCGTCATCTCTTTTTGGCAAATGAGAAGTTTGGATTGGCGTATTCATCGGGGTCGGCATCCGGATATTTAACTTCTTCATCGCTCCAAGGCTTTTTCAGGATAACATCAGCGCCATCATGCCCCTTGACATTGCTCCGATGCAAAGGAATTTTGCCCCCGGCCGTGGCGATATATCGCGGGACGGCATCACCGGAAATATTGCCGTACATGCTTTCCACAATATCTCTTCCCTTTTCCACCGGCACCCTGAAGTGAGCGAACTGGGGGTTTCGATAGCTGCAATTGAAAACGTAATACGGCCGGACATAACTTTCCTGAATGGTTTCAGACAATTTCCACATTTTGACTTTTGTATCGTTGATTCCTTTTAACAGAACGGCTTGGTTCAACACGGCACTGACACTTTTAGAGATGCGTTTGAAGGCGTTTTTGGAAACCGGCGTAATTTCCTGGGCGGTGTTAATCTGGGTGACCACTCTCACTGGTTTTTTATCATTGCTTTCTTCAAGAATTTCAAGCAGTTCAGCATCAATTCGCCAGGGCGTTGTGACCGGAATCCTCGTGCCGAGGCGTTTCATGGTGACATGATCAATGTCATCCAATGCCTTTAAAATGTTTTTGATCTTTTGATTGGGGAGGACAAACGCATCTCCGCCGGTGATAAGGACATCTCGGATGCGGGTGTTGCTGCGGATATAGTTTAATGCTTCTTCATAAGCGTTTTCGGAATAGATTCGGTCTTTTTTTCCGATGTGGGCAATCCGAAGACAGTGGGTGCAGTACATGGCGCACATGTTGGTCGCCTTGATGGTGAGAACCCTCGGGTAAAACTGATCGATCAACCGGGCCGGGGAATGGTCTGCCGCTACCGGCGGGATTTCAATGCCGATGTTATCGACCATTTCACCGGTGGGAACCGATTGCAGCAGTATTGGATCGTTTGTTTGGTGGGGTTGAATCAGGCTGGCATAGTAAGGGGTCATGCGCATCCGGTAATTTTGGGTTACCCGTCCCACTTCTTCGATAATTCGAACCGGAAGGTCGATTATTTTTGAGAGCTTTTCGATAGAGTCGATACAATGCTTGAGTTGTCCAGAATAGGAGTTCCATTCATGGTCGGCGATATCCAGGATCGATTTTATACGACGGGCGTTTTCCCGGATCCTGTCCCACAGTTCAATACCGCTCGGGGCTTCGATGGTTTTTCGATTCAGATAATCGACAATCCGCTTATTTGCCTGCTCGACAATGGG
>JARRRC010000033.1:0-11834 GCA_037381105.1 Desulfobacterales bacterium | reverse complement strand
GATATCCAGATCTTTTTTTACCTTTTTAAGGCGCACGAAAAGATCAATAATCGGAGCTGTGAGTTCCGTGTTTTCGGCAGCTTTTAAAAGGGTGTCCAAAGTATGTTTTTCAGAAACCTTCGGGGTTTCAGGAATCTTTTGATCGGAAGGACTGAAAAGACTATCTATAAGTTCCCGGGTAAAAGGGTCCGTGTTTTGATTCTGCGATCTCTTGTGGTTCATTGTGTTTCTCCGGATCCGGTGTTTTTTTGATGGTGAGGTCTATGGTTTTTCGCCCAAGATTTAAACCCTGCTGGACATCAACGGGGCTGTGCCCCAGGGCTACGATGCGGGCAATAAACGCACCTTGCGCCACAACAAAGTCGCATCCGGCGTGCTCTAAGATAAGGAAATCCTTCTTTAATCTTCCCTCCGCAACTTTTTTGAAGGCTTCGCGTTCCTGGGCGCTCTGAGGAATGTATCCCTCGGTTTGAACCGGATCTTGAATCTTGTAGTTATACGTGCCCCAGTGAAGATTTTTGGGATTTGATTCCATTTCCAGGGTGTTTGCCGGGAACACTCCTTCTGTAACGGCATAGAATTCGAGTTCCGGCAGCATCGGAGAACCCGGAAGCAGCGACTGTTCAAGGGTGCAGCAAAATTCCAGTGTGGTTCCCTGTTTTCGGGCATTGATTTCGAGAAAACGGATGTCGTTTTGATCATCCACCAGAAAGTCACATCCAAAAATGCCCCGGTAGCCCTCCCGAGCCAACCACTTTCCTGAAATTCGCGTATATTCAATCAGCTTTGCAATAATTTTTTCATCCAGCACGGAAGGAAAAAAAGAGCCGGTACCGTCGGATCGTATGTGTGGGGAATAAACCGGCTGATCAGATAAGGTTCATCCCCTGCTGAAAACTTATTTTTGATATCATCGATATGGTGAGCGATGATGCTGTTCACACCGGCAGCGCTATATTCACGGCACACAAAAATGCCATCCGGCCATGATGGTAAAAGTGACTGCACCGTTGGAAGGAGGGCATCGAAGCCGCGGCAGACGCGAAAATCGGCAATCGGAAGTATATCTTTCAAATGTTGGTACTGATAGATTTTACTGTTGATTTTTTTGGCAATATGTTTATCCGGCCCCAAAATGGATACATTGGGAATTTCATTGAGGGTAATCTCAGGGATACTTTCAAACATATAAATATAAATATGTTTCTGTCGATTCAAGAGTCTTTTGATCAAAGAACGGATCCGGCGGTTGTTTGAAACCACGGTCGCAAATTCTTCACTTGAAATCCTGCAGCAGACATGAGCGCCGTATTGACATTCAAAACTGTCAGCACCGGGGTTGATGACGATCAGGTTGTCATAGTTATATTGTTCAAACACATCCGGGACAATGGAGATGAAATCGAATTTTCGGCTGAATATGCGGGACAGGGCTTCTTTTAAAAAGGCGTTCAACCCGTAATTTTTGAGCTCGCCGATGTATAAAAAATATTCCGTATCTTCTTCCAGCTGAAAGTTGGAAAAATATATTTCAGACATTGTATATACGACGGTTTGTTTTCAGGGTGATCATAACAAGTTAATGACTCATTAAAATTCTGCTCGCCTTAACAATTGAAATAATAATTTGCAACCTATTTTTATTTTAAATATAAAAAAATCAGGGAGTCAAATAAAAATATTTTTAAAATAGCCGCGGATGAAAATGAAAAAAGTGCTGATCAGCGCCTGTTTGCTGGGAGACCCTGTGCGGTACAACGGGACGGCCAAAATATTTGAAGATCATATATTAAACTTATGGACAAAGGATGGACGTCTTGTTCCTTTTTGCCCGGAAGTTGCCGGCGGTCTTCCGATCCCCAGGCCCAGGGCCGAAATTTTTAACGGCGACGGCTATACAGTATTAGACGGCCGGACCGGCGTCATCAATATCAACGGGCAGGATGTTACAAACTGTTTTTTAGCAGGGGCGTATAAAGCACTTGAACTCGCCCGCTTTTATAAAATTAACATCGCCGTTTTTAAAGAAGGAAGCCCGTCATGCGGAAGCAATCATATATATGACGGAAGTTTTTCCGGAATTAAAAAACCGGGAAAAGGCGTTGCGGCTGCACTGCTGGAGAAGAACGGTATTCGTGTTTTCAGTGAACGGGAGATTTCCGGAGCAGAGAAATACTTGAAACACTTATAATTTGAGGTGAACATGGCGCATCACACCCTAAAATCCGGTTATGTGCAGCTTGCGGACCGGTTGAACCGGTTTCCCCAGGGGGCACCTCCCTCAAGGCTTTTATACAACATTCTGGAGATGCTCTATACCGAAAAAGAAGCAAAGTTGGTATCGCTGCTGCCCATTAAACCGTTCACCATCGAAAAAGCAGCCCGTATCTGGAAAATGAAATCGACCGAGGCCCGGAAAGTTTTGGATGCACTATGCCGGCGGGCGATTTTGATGGATATGGAGGAAAACGGCCGGCGGGTTTTTTGTCTTCCGCCACCCATGGCAGGGTTTTTTGAATTTTCGCTGATGCGGATCAGAAACGATATCGATCAGAAAGTGCTGAGTGAGTTGTTTTATCAGTATCTCAATGTTGAAGATGATTTTATCAAAGAACTGTTTGTAAAAGGAGAAACCAAGCTGGGCCGTGTTTTTGTTCATGAACCCGTGCTTTCAGAAAACAATCGATTGCACATACTTGATTATGAACGGGCGACGGAAGTGATTCGAAACGCTTCGGCCATCGGCATCAGTATCTGTTACTGCCGCCACAAAATGTCCCATGTCGGCAGAGACTGTGATGCGCCAAAAGAAATCTGCATGACGTTTAACCTAGCGGCGGCATCACTGATTCGGCATGATTTTGCGCGTCAGGTTAATGTTTCAGAGTGTCTGGCACTTCTGGAAACCGCCTATGAACACAATCTGGTCCAGTTCGGAGACAATGTTCGCGAGGGCGTCAATTTTATATGCAATTGCTGCGCCTGCTGCTGCGAAGCGATGATCGCTGCACGGAAATTCGCTATTTTTCATCCGGTTCACACCACCAATTTTATTCCGCAGATTAAAGAAGATGACTGCACGGGATGCGGAAAATGCACCAGCGTATGTCCGGTTGATGCCATGACATTGGTGCCCGCCAATGATCCGCATCATTCTAAGAAGAAAAAGGCACTGCTGAATGAGGATATCTGCTTGGGATGCGGGGTGTGCGCTAGGGTCTGTCCGGTGCCCTGTATCATCTTGCAATCACGGAAAACACGGGTAGTTACACCTTTGAACACGGCCCACAGAGCGGTTCTGATGGCTGTTGAGCGAGGAAAGCTTCAGCATTTGATTTTCGACAATCAGATATCAAAAAGCCACCGGGCCATGGCCACGGTGTTGGGAGTTATTTTGAAACTTCCACCCATCCAGCAGGCCATGGCCAGAGAGCAGATGAAATCGATTTATCTTGGCACACTGGTTAAGCGGTTAAATTTGTAACTCAAATTTCATACCGTAAAAAATGTTTCAGAGCCAGCAAAAAAATGATTTGGGAAACGGCCCGTTGAGTTATAACCCCAAGGTTTTAAAGCACTGTACAATGTCAGGCAACGCTTTGCCGGCAGGTTGTTGGATAAACAATCCTTGCCGGCTCCTTAACGCCAGGTGTGAAAACGGATTTTTTTCGATATTGATATCCATGATAATGCCGCTGCGATGCTTTACTTCCCATACCACCTGATTGGGAAGGCTCGTGGCTCCCGAGGTGCCGACCACCAGCAACAAATCGGTTTTTCCCGCAACGGTTAAGGTGCTTTGGTAGCGGTAATAATGCTCGTTGTACATTTCGTCGAACCAGAGCACATGGGGCCGAGTCCGGTTTCCGCAGTCCGGGCAAACGAGCAATTCACGATCTTGTTTGGTTAGGGGTTCCTTTTTTTCTTTACCGATCAGCGCTTCGGGTATGGGAATAAGTTTTCTTTTGCATTCCTTAAAACAGCGCATGAAAAATACGTTTCCATGGATTTGAAACGTTCTGTCCACGCTGTTTCCGGCCCGAAGATGCAGGTTGTCCACATTTTGCGTGATCAGCGTAAAACGGTTTTGAAACAGCGATTCCATTTCAACCAGGGCATGGTGCCCGGGATTAGGCAGAGCCTTTTTACATACGCTGATACGATAAAGATACCATTTCCAGACCTCGTCCGGTTTTTGCATAAACATTTGATACGTCGCCATTTCTTGGGGCTGATATTCCTTTGAACCGATGGTCCAGTACCCTTCCGGTCCCCGAAAGGTGGGAATATTGCTTTCCGCGGAGATGCCGGCGCCGGTTAAAACGGTAAGCCTTCCCGTACTTTTCGCAAAATCGTGAAGAATTTTTTCAAGATGTTGATCCAATGTAAGGTTTCCTTAACGGCTCACATGATGAAATTGGGTTCAGTTTAAGTTTGGTTGGGAAAGAGGATTCGAGGATTCAAGGGGTCTTAGCATTTCACTCGAACCCTTGGCCCCTTGACCCCTCGGACCCTTTGCGATAACGCCTGCTCAAATGGAAATGCCCAGCTTTTTATCCCAATTAACTGCAAAGAACATATAGACGACCAAGATATTATTGTTTCTTTGATTTTTCAAAAGCTTGTCCGACATATACAACAATTTGTTCAAACCAGGCAATCTCTTTTTCGGAAAAAGGCATGTTACTGGTTCTGGCAATAAAATATGCTCCGATTACCCCGCCCATGGTAATGATGGGAGAGACCATTGCTGTTTTAAAAGGTAGTCGTTTTTGAAGGTGTGGAAGCTGAAAAGCGGTTTCGGCGTTGTTCAAGATGGTTGTTTTTTTATTTTTTATGGAGGTTACAATGGGTGAATTCATATCTTTCATTCCGATTGTAAAATCTTCAGCTTTTAGCAGAGTATCTTTTCCCGCATAAAATCTTCCGGTCATGATGGTTTTTGATTGATTAAAAAATGCCGCAAATACTTCCGTTCCGACCAGACATCGATAGAGCGCTTCCTGAGCAAGCATTAAAACCTGGTTGATTTCCGTTTCTTTTCGACAGGCGATCATCAGATCCGTCAGAAACTGACCGATCAGCGCATCAGGGTCTTCCGGCTTTTCACCTTCGGCCAATGCATCGCCGAATGCGACTTTTGCTGCGATTTGGGCGGGGTTCCCTTTACCCCATTCCAGGGCCTTGACCATCATATCGATGTCGTCATTTTCCATATGAAAGAATCTTGCCACATTTGCATCCTGTTCACAGGTGTTTTTGATAAAGTCTGAAATATCGAATTCATCGGTGCCGAGTATTTTTCTGATCCGGTTTTCTGTTTTTTTCATGGCCTTTTCACCGCCAAGACCATTGCCAAAAAGCATATTAGAAATGTGGCCGGATTCGCGGATCATTGAGACTACGGGATCGTAAGTGTCATCCTCATTTCGGAGCACTTTGGCGACTTTATCCGGAAGGTTGTAAATGTTTGTCAGAGCCTTACAAATTTCATCATATTCAACACCGAAAACGTTCTGGCAGGCTTTGTTGTCGGAAATATTATTTTCGGCGATCATTGCCTCCATTTCTTTGAATTTATTAGGAAATGTATTTGCCAATGCCAACCAGGGAAGCCGATAAAGCAGTCCGGCGACAAATATTTCTTCGGGATTATCCACATTGTTTCTTGTTGCCAGAGACCTTGCAAAGGTTCCGGAAAAGTAGGAACTCGCATAAAGCTGGCCCAGTTGCTGGGTCTTGGCTGTTTTCATGGCTTGATTGAATATGGATAACCCCAGGGCCAGAGAACGGACTTTTTCAAATCCTAAAAACGTGACTGCATAGGTAACGGTTTTAATGGGATAACGCGGCCGGTACAACACGGAATTGGCGGTTGCCAGAATATTCGAGGTTAAACCGCAATCCCTCATGATGACACTGGCAAGATCAACCGCGCGTGTGTGCGATTGATGGGTAATCTGGGAAATCGCCTGAACATTTTCATTAATCGCAGGGAGATTTCCTTTGCGCCGCATTTCTTCAAGAAGTTGTTGGGTTTTTGAACTATCGGTCATAATATATCCTAAAAGTTTGGTTTGCGTCCGGCAGAATACCTTCTTGTATATCGGTATTTTTTGAAAAAACTTGACCGGATAATCAATGCGGGTATCAATGCCAACATTTGAAGATAAAAGGTCAAGGATTCAAGAGGTAAAGGATTCAAGTGATTGTTTTCTAAGGATTTAATAAGTGTATTTAACATTTCACTTGAACCCTTGAACCCGTTGGGATCCTGCCTGCTCAATTGGAGATGACCCACTGATTTTATCCCAATTGACTGCAACTTATCAGGAGATGATTCAATTATTTTATTGCGGGTTCATAAAGATATGCCTATGATACGCCGATACATATTAAAAGGAGCCAGTTCCCATGGATTTAAGCAAAAACCGGATTCCAGATGATGTCCAAAGCATACACGTGATTGCTGTTTGCGGTACCGGAATGGGTGCGTTGGCCAGCATGCTCAAGGATATGGGTTTTAAGGTGACGGGTTCGGATCAGAAAGTATATCCGCCCATGAGTGAATTTCTTTCCGGCAAGGGCATCGAAATCACCAAGGGGTTTAACGAAAAGAATATTGCCTACGGCCCGGATCTGGTTGTGGTTGGAAACGCCGTATCAAAGGATAATCCTGAAGTTGTCGGAATGCATCGGATGGGTCTTTTCTTTTGCTCCATGCCCCAAGCCGTGAATCGATTTGTCGTGTCCGGAAAAAAGCCTTTGGTGGTTACCGGAACACACGGCAAAACCACTACCGCTTCACTTTTAGCCTGGATCTTGTATCAAGCCGGTCTGGATCCTGCTTTCATGATCGGCGGGATTTTAAAAAATTTTAAGAGCAATTATCGCCTGGGGAATGGGAATCACATCGTGATCGAAGGGGACGAATATGACACGGCCTTTTTTGATAAGGGGCCGAAATTTTTGCATTATGATCCGTCTGTCGCCATATTGACGGGCATTGAATTTGATCACGCCGACATCTTTAGGAATCTTCAGCATGTCAAAGAGGCCTTTGGCACCTTTATCAGCGGCATCTCGAATCAAAATACGCTTATCGCCTTTGACGATGATCAACATGTCGCCGATCTTGTGCGCGGCATACCCTGCCAAGTGATTCAATACGGGCGAAACGCCGAAGCGGATTGGCAATTGGGTACTGTTGTCATTCATCACCCGTGGACTTATTTTGACATTTTAAAACATGATACGCTTTTTGGAACCTTCAAGACACGACTGGTCGGAGAACATAACCTGTTGAATGCGCTGTCTGCCGTTGCCGCGGCGGATCGGCTGGCGATACCCGTGGAAGCCATGGCGACGGCCTTTGAAACATTTGAAGGCGTCAAACGGCGCCAGGAAGTGCGCGGCGAAAGATCCGGAATAACAGTGATGGATGATTTTGCCCATCATCCCACGGCTGTTCGGGAGACCATCCGGGCCGTTAAGCCGTTTTGTTCGGGCGGGCGACTTATTGCCGTATTCGAGCCCCGAACCAATTCAAGCATGCGAAATGTATTTCAAAACATATATCCCCTCTCCTTTGACGATGCCGACATTATCTGCATTCGCCACCCCTCCCTTTTGGAAAAAATCCCACCCCGGGAACGGTTTTCTTCTCAACAACTGGTGGAGGATCTCAAACGTCGAGGGAAAGATGCAAACTATTTTTCGGATACCGATTCGATTATTGATTTTCTTGTCTCAAAAGCCAGATCCGGCGATCTGATCCTTGTGATGTCCAACGGCAGCTTTGACAATATTCATGAACGGCTGCTTACCGTCCTGTAGGGTTATCCTGAGCAACTGCCGGTAAAATGAGTTTGACAGGACGCATCTAATTCGTTAACCATTTAAATTAAAGAGGCTAACTTGAAGTGATAAATCTATGATGAAAGGGAAAATTCTAAACATTCTGAGAGCGGAAAAAGATGTTGTTTCCGGCGAAGATCTAAGTGACCGTCTCGGTATCTCACGGGTATCTATATGGAAGCATATTAAGAAACTTCAGGAGGTTGGATATCATATTGAAGCCACCCCCATAGGCTATTTTCTTGTCAATACCCCTGATGTTCTTTATCCGTGGGAATTTGGGGACAGAGAATCCAAAATACATTATTTTGATGCCGTGGATTCCACGATGGATATTGCACGGGATCTTGCCAGAAATCACTGTCCCCACTTTACTGTGGTGATTGCCGGTCGACAGAAAAAAGGCAGGGGTCGCCTCAAAAGAACCTGGCTCTCTTTTGAAGGAGGGCTCTACTTCACCATTGTTGTCAGACCGGAAATGCCGCCGGCTTTTAGTTCAAGATTCAATTTCGCCGCATCGATGATTCTGGCCCAAACCCTTCACAGCCTGTTCAACGTAAACGCCGCGGTCAAATGGCCCAATGATATTCTGGTGGACGGTAAAAAGGTCGCGGGAATTCTTTCGGAGATGGATGCTGAAACCGATCGCGTCAACTTTATCAACATCGGGATTGGAATCAATGTGAACAATGATCCGATGCCTTATGAACCCATGGCATCCTCTATAAAGAAGATTCTTGGCAAATCGGTGGAAAGAAAGGAGCTGTTGAAAGTGTTTCTCGATCGTTTCGAACATGCGATCAATGATGCGGATCTTGTTCATGTCGTATCCCAATGGAAAAAGTACACGGAAACATTGAACCGGCCTGTTAAAATCGTGACGACCCGGGAAGTTTCGGAGGGCTTTGCCGTGGATGTCGATGATGATGGTGCCCTGATATTAAAACTGCCGGACGGCTCTTTAAAGCGGATCATATATGGTGATTGCTTTTATGAATAAATAGTACGGGTGATGGGTAACGGGTAATCGGCAATAGGGTATGAATGAAAAAGGAATTTCAATTATAGAGTCGCCTGTCTCACTTCAAATGACAGTGTATGCCTCGCTGATGGCGGCACTCACTGCGGCCGGCGCCTTCATTGCCATACCGATCGGACCGGTCCCGATTGTGCTTCAGAATCTTTTTGTATTTCTTTCCGGACTGTTGCTCGGGCCCCGGTGGGGTGCTGCAAGTATCGGCATCTATCTTTTGGCCGGTGCTCTGGGACTTCCGGTGTTTGCCGGCGGTCTTGGGGGCATCGGACATTTTGCGGGACCCACCGGAGGGTACCTTTTGGGATATCTTCCAGCCGTTTACGTGATCGGATTCATATCCAATGCATCCAAAACAAATATGGTAAAAGATCTGCTCGCCATGATCTGCGGCAGTTTCATTGTATACATATTGGGTTTGTTTTGGCTGGATTTACTCACCGGCATGACTACGGGAAAGCTTCTTGCGGTGGGCATGCTTCCGTTTCTCCCGGGAGATGCGCTTAAAATCGCTGCAGCGGTTCCCATCGCAAAGGCGTTGCGGCCGGTAATTTATAGAGATCAGAGGGCAAAGATCAGAAGTTAGAAAATAGGAAATAGGAAATAGTAAATAGGAAATAGTAAATAGGATAGCGGTGGGTTCTCCGCGGCTGGAGGCTCTGTTGTTTTTGCCTCAAACCTAAAGCGAAGCGTTCCTCCAACCTAATGCCGCTGAAAGCGCCACCTTAAATCAACAGTCCTAAATCCTGAAGTCATTGGAAATGCGGGTGTGAATATCATTGAAATCAAAAACTTAAGCCATCGGTTTGCGGACGGTACCATGGGATTGAAAAATATCAATCTTTCCATCCCGGAAGGGGCGTTCGTCGTTATTGCCGGAATGAACGGATCCGGAAAAACGACCCTGTTGCGGCATCTCAACGGGCTGCTTTTGCCGACGAGCGGAACCGTATATCTGGCCGGAGTGCCCGTATCTGAAAATCTTGTCCGGTCAAGACAGATGGTAGGGATGGTGTTTCAGGATGCCGACAGCCAGATCGTCTGTGAAACCGTTTTTGACGACGTGGCTTTTGGGCCGGAAAATCTGCGTCTGGAACAGGTTGAGATTGAGCGTCGGGTGATGCGGGCGCTTAAGACCGTAGACCTTTTCGATCATAAAGATAAAAGCCCCCATTTACTTTCAGGGGGCGAGAAGCGGCGGCTTGCCATCGCGGGTATTTTGGCCATGGAACCCAAAGTGCTGGTTTTTGATGAACCCTTTTCCAGTTTGGACTATCCGGGGGTCAAACAGGTTCTAAGACAGATTCTTTCTCTTTGCGAGGCCGGTCACACGATTCTTGTGGCCGCCCACGATTTGGAAGGTGTGATCGCCCATGCGGACCGGCTGGTGATCATGAACGGCGGAAGTGTCGTCAGGGACGGATTGCCCGCTCAATTGCTCGGAGAACTCGAAACATTCGGCATCAGAGAACCATTGGCTTCGCGATTGGGGGTTAAGATTCAATCATGGCTGAGTTGAACGTCTTGGGCTTTAAAACCGGAGATTCATTGCTTCACCAATTGGATGTTCGTTTTAAACTGATGTTTTTCGTTCTCATCTGCATATCAAGTCTAAAGGCACATATCTTTTCACTTACTCTTTTAACGCTGGTGTTGGCGGCGGCGCTCATACAGGCCGGATTGCCGATAAAATCGGCCTTGAAAGACCTTCGCTATATTTTTTTGCTGCTCCTGTTTGTCTTCATTGCTCGATCACTTACTGCTCCGGGTTCTCCGGTCGTTGAGATCAAGACGATTTCCGTGACCCGGGAAGGATTATATGAAGGGGGCGTTGTGTGCTGGCGTCTTGTGATTGTAATCATGACCGGATTGTCCTTTGTCTTGACCACGCGGCCGTCTGAGATCAAGGCGGCCGTGGAATGGATTCTGAAGCCTTTTCCATGGATACCGGCCCAAAAAATCGCTACCATGATGAGCCTGACCATACGATTTTTCCCCGTCATATTCGATCAGGCCAAAGAGACCCTGGATGCCCAGAGAGCAAGGGGTGTGGAGAATCGAAAAAATCCAATATATCGCTTAAAAATGTTCGGCATTCCCCTTATGCGACGAACCTTTGAACGGGCGGACAAAATAGGTGTTGCCATGACGGCCAGATGTTATTCTGAAAACAGAACCGATCCACGGCTTTCTTCAGGTGCCAGAGACTGGGCCGCACTGGCCGGCGTGGTGTGTTTGTGTTTGATCAGCATGTTGATTTAGATTTGATTATATTCAAATATAATTTTTATTGACAATCCGACATTCTGCCATTAATTATGATAATTTTTAAGGGGGCCGTTAACTCAGTTGGTAGAGTATCTGCCTTTTAAGCAGAGAGTCGCGCGTTCGAGTCGCGCACGGCCCACCAATGATATATTTAATTTCTTTCAGCTTGCGTCCCCATCGTCTAGCCAGGTCCAGGACACCGGCCTTTCACGCCGGCAACAGGGGTTCAAATCCCCTTGGGGACGCCACCGAAAAGATGAAGCCCGGAATCGCATCCGGGCTTTTTTGGTTATCGTAAAAGGTCCAGACCATCCCGTTGTGGGCGCCATGCTCATCCAAGAACGCTTCGAAATTAGTCTTGGAGCTTTCAACCGGTTAGCATGTTCAGCCTCCCTTTCGGATCCCGATTCACATGCCTTATTGCAAAACCTCAGCAGGGTCCTGAAAAGCTCTCAATGATACTTTCAGGCTTGTTGTCTTCCGGACCGTTTTAGGTCGTCGACTTTTCCGCTTTTTCACAAGTACTGTTTCTATTCTCCGGCGAAAAAGTGATTATGCAGTTCCGTTTATCATACAAATTGCAATGATATGCAGAAAGCGTTTAAAATGAGATATCTTAAAATTTCAGATAACTTATCAATACGCGGGATATTGCTGACATTGTTATATCGATAGC
>JARRRC010000032.1:0-20844 GCA_037381105.1 Desulfobacterales bacterium | reverse complement strand
CCTCGAAAAGGGTTTCGTATGGTCCAGTGATTGCTGGGCAGAAATGTGATCGATCGATCATTATCGCGATACCTGTCATACCAGTCAAGCTGGGTCCGATTTTTCATTTTAAGATCTTCAAATACCCGATGATACCCCAAGGGTGTGATCAGATGGGTGGATTTATCCAGAACGGCCAGGGTTGATAGGTCCAGGTGGTCGTAATGACCGTGAGTGATCAGAACATGGTCGGGAGCCGGGATGTGTTTCGGATCGAATGCGAATGGTGAAAAATCCTCAACAAACCATAACAAACCCGAAAATATCGGATCCACCAGCAGATAGCGGTCGACGTCTTTGATCAGAATGCCGGCATGTTTGAGAAAAGTGACGCTGAGACCCTGATGCGCCTTTATGGGAGACCAGTTTACGGTAATGGGATGAACGATTTGATCTTTGAGATAAGGGCTGAACCGACTTGAACTGAGCTTCCACTTCAGCAATTTCAGGAATCTTCTTTTCCGCAGCGGACCGACGGGACTTATGAAGACGCCGTTTCCGTGATGCTCTTTTCTCAATGCAATATCTCGCAAACTTCGTCCGTTCAAGGGCTTATAATGCAAATGATTATTTTCCATTTTCTCAATAGATGCCAGCAGCACGCCGGGGTGGATGAAACGCAGTAAAAACAGGGTATGCGCGCTAAAAAGTATTTTTTGTATAAAGGCTCTGCGTTTCAATTTTTTCTCCAAATAGTAAGCATGATTCTCAAAATGTAAAATCCGGTTAGAACGCGCCTAACTGGCATTCTTTTATTTTGATCCCCATGGTTTCGCAGGCACTGCTGACAGCCATTTTACGGATGTTAAACCGGGCCGCGATTTCCCATGCATGCTTGCAAGAGAGTCTCCCGTTTTGGGGCTGATATCCGAACAATCCCAACTGGCATTTCGTCAACTTGAAATTCATGAGATCAGCCGTCTTACCCACCTCATACGGCAGGATCCGTAACGCTTTTGCAATTTCAAATGCCACGGCACATGGAAGTTTTTCATCTTTCGTGCATTTCAATATTTCATCCTTAATAGCCTTATCCGGTTTTGCATCGATCCCGTGTTTATCGGAAAATTTTTTACCCTTTTGCTGCTTCATAATGCACTCCTTTCATTAACGGCCTCAGATTCTTGTAACAAATACGGATTTTTGAGAAATTCATCAATTTTGAAACCGATCCGGAATCAGCATTTTTCTTGAATTTCAACGTGTCGTCTGTTACTTATATAGTTTATCATTCAAGTGTCGCACCTCCTTGCACCGCTGCGTGGGCGTTGCTTAAAACCGAGAATGCGAAAACTTGAAATCGTGATTTTATAAAATTACAGCTTTAATTTTATCTAATATCAGGTCATCATGTCTTTTTCAATAAAGCGGAAAAAAACCCGCCGGATTAATGTTGGAACTGTCAGCGTGGGAGGTGCGTCGCCGATCGTCGTCCAATCCATGACCAATACCTTTACACAGGATATTCAGTCTACCGTGTCCCAAATCCATCGCCTGGAAAAAGCAGGGTGTGAAATCGTCAGGGTGGCGGTACCTGACTTTGAGGCCGCCGCAGCGATTGCTTCAATTAAGCAGAGAATTTCAATACCGATTATTGCGGACATCCATTTCGACTATCGCCTGGCGATTGCTTCGGCAAAAGCCGGCGCCGACGGTCTGCGAATAAACCCTGGAAATATCGGGGGAAAAAACAAAGTCAAGGCGGTTGTCGATTATGCAAAAGCGGTCAACATCCCCATTAGAATCGGGGTGAATTCCGGTTCTGTTGAAAAAGATATTTTAAAAAAATACCATGGTGCAAGTGCGGAAGCCATGGTTGAAAGTGCCGTGCGGCATATTGATTTATTAACATCTTTTGATTTTGACGATATAAAGCTTTCCATAAAGGCCTCTGATGTTCATAGAACCGTAAATGCATACAGGCTTCTTTCTTCCAAAACCGATCTGCCGCTGCATGTGGGAGTTACCGAAGCGGGAGGGCTCTATTCAGGAGTCGTCAAGTCGTCTCTGGGTATCGGGATGCTTCTTGCAGAAGGTATCGGAGATACGATTCGTGTCTCATTAACACGGGATCCGGTGGAAGAGGTCCGGGTCGGATACGAAATCCTGAAAGCACTGGACATCCGACGGCACGGACCGGATATTATATCCTGCCCGACTTGCGGCCGATGTAAAATCGATTTGTTTTATATTCTTGAGCAGGTTGAAACTGCTTTATTGTTAAAGCCGCTGCCTGTTAAACTGGCCATTATGGGATGTGTGGTAAACGGTCCGGGAGAAGCAAAAGAAGCGGATATCGGTGTTGCCGGAGGCGACGGTACGGGCATTCTTTTCAAAAAAGGGAAGGTGATAAAAAAATTCCCTGAAGAGAAAATTGTAGAGGTGTTACTGGCTGAGGTTGATAAACTTGATGAATCGAGGAATGGCTAAATGGGAAAACAAACCAAGACTGCAATAACGCCGACGCGGGCCGAAGATTATCCTCAATGGTATCAAGAGGTGGTCAAAGCATCGGATATGGCGGAAAGGTCGCCGGTGAGAGGATGCATGGTTATCAAACCCTGGGGATATTCTCTCTGGGAAAATATTGTGAATGTACTGGATGGCATGTTTAAAGAAACAGGGGTTAAAAATGCATATTTCCCGCTGTTTATCCCGCTTTCTTTTCTTGAAAAGGAAGCGGAACATGTGGAGGGTTTTGCCAAAGAATGCGCCGTTGTGACCCACCATCGACTCGAAAAAGGAATCGAAGGCGGCCTCGAACCCGCCGGAAAACTGAGTGAGCCGCTGGTTGTGCGGCCGACTTCCGAAACCATCATCGGGGATTCTTTTTCCAAGTGGGTGGGGAGCTATCGGGATCTTCCCATACTGATTAATCAGTGGGCCAATGTCGTGAGATGGGAAATGCGGACTCGACTGTTTCTGCGAACCAGTGAATTTTTGTGGCAGGAAGGCCATACCGTTCATGCGACCCAAAAAGAAGCCGAAGAGCGGACGCAATTGATGCTCGATGTTTATGCCAGGCTGGCTGAAGAATATCTGGCCATGCCCGTGATTAAGGGTAGAAAGTCGGCGTCCGAAAGATTTCCGGGAGCCGTCGATACATTATGCATCGAAGCAATGATGCAAGACAGAAAAGGCCTTCAGGCCGGCACATCTCATTTCCTGGGACAAAATTTTGCAAGGGCCTCCGAAATCAAATTTCAGACCGCTCAGGAGACTGAAGATTATGCGTGGACCACTTCGTGGGGGTCATCCACTCGCCTTGTGGGAGGGCTTATCATGACCCACGGCGATGATGACGGCATCATTCTTCCGCCAAAGGTGGCCGCTTCACATATCGTCCTGATGCCCATTGTCAGAAATGCCGGTGACAAAGCCCGCGTGATGGAATTTGTTGAATCCCTGGCAAAAGAGCTAAAAGACATAACCTATCATCATCGCCGACTTGAAGTGGAAATCGACGACCGAGAAATCGGCGGCGCCAGAGGATGGGAATGGATAAAAAAAGGGATTCCGATTCGAGTAGAAATCGGCCCCAGAGACATTGCAGAAAATGCCGTTTATGTCGGGCGCAGAGATAAAAACTATAAAGATAAAGCATCCATAAAAAAAGATCGTTTTGTCGCAGAGATCAGCCGTATCTTGGATGAAATTCAGGATACACTTTTTGAACGCGCCTTGTCGTTTAGAGAAAAATACACATTTTTAATTGATGACAAGGATGAGTTCTATAATTTTTTTACTCCCAAAAGCCAGGAAAAACCCGAAATACACGGCGGGTTCTCATACAGTCACTGGTGCGGGAAAGATGATTGCGAAGCGAAAATCAAAGATGATCTTAGTGTGACCATCCGGTGTATCCCTTTTGACAGTTCGACGGAGAAGGGCAAGTGTATATGTTGCGGCGATCCCGGGATCGGCCGCGTGGTCTTTGCCAAGGCGTATTGATTTGCATAATGATCCGTATTAACGATATTATCGATAAAATAACCGAATATTACCCGGATGCCGATCTGGATATCATTGACCGTGCCTATATTTACTCGGCCAGGGTTCATGATGGACAGGTTCGGCTCTCCGGTGAACCCTATTTATCCCATCCTCTTGAAGTGGCCGGTATCTTGGCAGATATGAAGCTGGATGTGGTCAGTGTTGCGGCCGGACTATTACATGATGTTGTTGAAGATACCCATGCTTCCAAGGAAGAATTGCATGAAATATTCGGCAAGGAAATTACCCATATTGTATCAGGCGTTACCAAATTGAGTGTGCTTCCTTTCAGTAGTAGCTCGCAGGCACGACAAGCTGAAAGCATCAGGAAGATGATCCTTGCAATGGCGGATGATATCCGCGTCATATTGATCAAGCTGGCGGATCGGCTTCACAATATGAGGACGCTGAAGTATCACATGCCGAAAAAAAGGGCGATGATCGCCAGGGAAACTTTGGATATATATGCACCCATCGCCGGCCGTCTCGGTATTTACTGGATAAAGAAGGAACTCGAAGATACATCGTTTATGTATCTCCAGCCCGAAGAATATTCCAAAATAGAACAATTGGTCAATAAAGACAAAGAAGAAGGCGAAAAATATATTGAAACCGTCAAGGCATTGATCAAAGAGAAGATGGATGCCCATGGTCTTGAATGTGAAGTCCTCGGAAGGTACAAATATTTTTACAGTATTTATAAAAAAATGATCTCACAGAACTTAGAGTTTGAAGATGTTTATGATATCATTGCATTTAGAATAATACTTGATACGATACCTCACTGTTATGAAGCGCTTGGAGTGATTCATTCTCTATGGAAACCGGTTGCCAAGAAATTCAAAGATTATATCGGCGTTCCTAAACCCAATATGTACCAGTCCCTTCACACCACGGTTATCGGCCCCTTTGGTGAGCGAATAGAGATTCAGATTCGGACCTGGGAGATGGACAAGGTCGCGAAATCGGGTATTGCCGCTCACTGGAGCTACAAGGAAGGACTTCGTTTTGATGAAAAGACAACCAAAACTTTTTCTTGGATCCAGAACCTTGTGGAAAACCAGGAAAATTTTAAAAACCCGGATGAATTTCTGGAAAATGTTCGCATTGATCTCTTCCCGGATGAGGTCTATGTGTTTACCCCTCGTGGAGAGATTAAGACTGTTCCCAGCGGTGCCACTCCCGTGGACTTTGCTTATTTAATCCATACTGAAGTCGGGAATCAATGCACCGGCGCTAAAGTGAACGGACGTATCGTCTCCTTGCAATATGAATTGAAAACCGGTGATACGGTTGAAATTTCCACATCACAAAAGAGCCATCCCAGCAAAGACTGGCTTAATTTTGTTAAAACGGTCAAAGCCCGTTCCAGGATCAGACAGTGGATCAAAACCCAGGAAAAAGAGCGAAGCATCACCCTCGGACGGGAAATGTGCGAAAAGGAATTTCGAAAACACCGGCTGAATTTCAATACGCTCTTAAAATCAGAAGATATGGAGAAAGTTGTAGAACATTTTGGTTTTAAACATGTGGATGATTTAATTGCAAGCGTCGGTTATGGGAAAATTACGCCTCTACAGATCATTCGAAAGATTGAGCAGAAGCCCGAAGGAAAAGAACCGTCCGAATCTTTTTTGGATAAAATCATCAGCCGTGTCAGAAAGAGAAAACCCAAAACCGGTGTTACGGTCAAAGGTGTGGATGATATTTTGATCAAGTTCGGGAAATGCTGTCAGCCGGTTCCAGGAGATCCGATTACGGGTTATATTACCCGTGGTTTCGGCGTTACCGTTCATCGGACAAACTGTGTCAATGCTTTAAAAATGAGTCCCGAACGACAAATAGACGTGGATTGGGATGAGGCTATTTCAGATACATATCCCGTAAAGATCATGGTTCGTTCTTATGACAGGGTGGGATTGTTGGCCGATATTACCGCAAATATCAGCAAAAACGGAGCGAATATATTAAGTGCAAACACACAGACCCGTGAGAGCAAAATCGTCGATAGCTTCTTTACCATTGCCGTTGAAGATACCGATCATTTAAACAGGGTTATCTCATCCATTAGAAAAGTGAAACATATTCAGGCTGTCAGAAGAATGGACAGGTAATCACCCCTTCTTTTTTTGCGCTTCCCCCAAAAAACCGCTTGAACCCGCCGCTTTTTTCCTTTCAGAAGTTTTTCGGGTCAAGATGCTTTAATGATGTTCTCTGATTTAATGCAGTTGGTGCAGACCATCATCTTCTTAACGCTGCCTTTATGCAATGCCCTTACCCTTTGCAGATTCGGGTTGAAGCGTCGTTTCGTTATGTTGTGAGCGTGGCTGACATTATGGCCAACAAGGGGCTTTTTACCGCATATTTCACATACTTTCGCCATGATGATTTCTTCCTTTCGATAATAGAACCCATTCTTCTATATTATCAAAAGATGAATGTAAAGTGTTTTTTCTAATTCTGTTGCTGTTTTGCCAATGAATTTTCACAAAGGGAGATATACTTGAGCGCCTGTTGATGGACTCCGACATCAGGATATTGGGTTAAAACCGATCTGAAACGTTTTAGAGCGGCTTTGTAATGCTTGTTTTTATAGTAAAAAAAGCCGACGTAAAAATCATGCCCTGCGAGACTCTTTATGCAGACCTTCATGCGTTCCTGGGCCCTGTGTGCATACGAATTATTAGGAAACTGCCTTATAAGGCGTTTGAAAGTGTCAAGAGCGTTTTTTGCCGGGGTCTGGTCTCTGTCCACGGTATCGATTTGTTCATAATAACAGATTCCGATCTGAAAAATGACATAAGGAACGGCTTCGTTGCGGGGATGAAGATTTTCGAATGATTCATATGCCGTTACAGCCTCTTCATAATCCTTATTATGGTAATACGCATCCGCCATTTTCAGTTCGGCAAGAATTACATATTTGCTAAAAGGATACCAGTCCCTGAGTTTTTCAAAGGAATCTATGGCATCTTTGTAATTCCCGTTGTTAAATTGATCCATGCCGTCACTGATCAGTTCTTGTGCGGTTTTATCTTCTTTTGGCTTAAACCATGCACAGCCCGAAAACAAAAACAAAGGAATAAGGATCAAGGCGATAATTCGTTTCATTTAATGATCTGTCCGCAATACATGGGTTTTTCGATAAGAGCGGTATTCAATCCATGGCACATCGGATAAAAATCGGCGGCGAGCCCCACGGACCCGCCGCCGCCGACAAGACTGAAACCGTCATTTTCCATTGGCAGAGTTTCCTTTTAAGCTTGAGAAATCATTTCTTCAAGTCTTGATTTGGCAACGATACCGATAATCTTGTCTTGGACTTCACCATCTTTAAAGAAAATAAGGGTGGGGATGGACTTAATGCCGTATTTGGTGGGTGTCGCCGGATTTTCATCAACATTGCATTTTGCGAACTTGACCTTGTCTCCGAATTGTGAAGCAAGTTCTTCGACGACGGGTGCAATTGCCCGACACGGTCCGCACCATGGTGCCCAAAAATCAACCAAAACCGGTTTATCGGACTTCAAAACTTCGGATTCAAAACTACTGTCGCCTATTTCAACAATATCTGTTGCCATTAAATTATTTCCTTTCCATATTATTTTTAAGATTTCATCAGGATTATGGTGAATATAGTGTCGTGAAAGTGCCTTGTCAACCTTTTCGAAGAAAACCGACTGTTACGGTTTGTTTCTTCTCAATTGGATAAGGGTGCGAAATTTGAGTGAATTAATTTTAGTGGGTGCAAGCTGTTCGTTTAGAACACAACGTACCGATCGCACGATTCAATCATTTCCGCATTTCTCGCCTGTGTGGCAAAATCCTTGAACCCAACGCCCGGCACATCACCGGAAAGACCGTTTGCCCGAAAACTGACATCGCAAACCGAAAGCTTGGCTTTACCGACCAGTTGTTCGAATTCCGGCTTTTGAGTCAAAAGAACCCCTTTGCCGGTAAAAAATATCTGAACACTTTTTCCTTTATTATGGGCTGCGGTGGTTAAGGCGATGACATAATCAAGGTGCTTATTCGAACTGACAAGGATCCCTAATTTGTTGGCCATGACTTTTAATCCTTTTTTATCGTAAAGTTTAAATTTAATAAGGAAAGAAAAGAGCACTTCCCGATGGGAAACGGTTACCACCAGCATATGACCTGTTCATATGAAAAGATGTCATCCACCAGTGCGGACCAATCGATATTTCCTTCATAAAGAACGACGTTTTTTGACCCTTCGTCCCTGGAAAAGCCTTCGATAAAGGTTGTTGTTGTATCGTCCGGTTCCGATCGAATAATATTCAATATTTTCATTGTGATATCCTCTAAAAAGGAATAATTAGATCTGCGTCTTTAAGCTTGACCAGCATTTCCTCGATGGTGATTGGTTTAAAGCCGTATTTTTCAACATTGGCCGGATGATTGGAATATCGTTCCCCTTCCATCTCATCGATAAATTCCATGTTTTCACTGTAGGCTTCGTCCATATTCCCGATTTCATGATTCAGCACATACATCTGAACAGAAGCCGCTTCAAGGAGCAAACCGAGGCTGGTTCTGAGCCCCTCATACTGCTGGTCCACGTCTTTAATAAGTACGGCGATGTTTTCCATTTAAAAAATCAACCCCCTTTTTTGACTAAATATCTCGTAAATCCTGATTCATCCTCCATACCGAGAAACTCGTCTCCTTGTTTTTTGGCACATCAGCTTATTCAAAGCATTCAAATAGGCCTTAACGGAGGCAACGACGGTGTCGGTATCCGCGCCCTGGCCATTGACTGTGATTCCTTCGACCATAGCAAAAATCCTCCTTTTTTTATAACATCACGCAGCGATTTTATACCTGAAACAATCCAGGTTATAATTCTACGACAAACTTTTCTGTTTCTTCATTCCAGGTGGTGATCAAGTAAAATGCCAGCATAATGCCAATCACCAAAATCAAGCTCCATTTGTAGCTTAAAAAGTTTGGCATAAAGACTCTGTATCCCATGAGTGAATTGAGACCTGCCGAGCTTCTGATCAATGCTTTGAACAAAGACGTTGACAATGCAAAAAAGATGACGGCCAGCATCAGTTTGATCTGACCTTCTCCGGCACGCCAGACCGAACCGCTTCCACAACCCCCTGCCACCACCATACCGATTCCGAAGATAACGCCCCCCACCAGTCCTCCGAACCAAAACGCCTGGGGAACGTAAACATTTTCTCCGCGCAGACCCGCCCATTTCAGCGCGGCAAATCCGAGGGCACTGATAATTACGGCGATTGCGATCGCCCTCGGCACCTGGCTTTCGCCGGTCATGAAGGGTTCGCGATAGCCCCTGACAAAACAAAAGCGGGTTCTCTGAATAATAAATCCAAACGCGATGCCGCACAGCAACAGGCCGCCGACCCTCGTGTAGGCTTGCTTGCTGTACAACCATGTGCAAACAATGGCGGCAAGAAATACGGCAGCCCCTAAATAGGGTTCTATTTTCAGCCAGTCCATCTTTTTGGCTTCTTTTGATACCGCACGACCTCCGGTTGATCCTGAAGAAAAACCGCCCACATTACACCCGCCGGCCATCGCTGAACCGATGCCCATCAATATCCCCCCCATAATTCCTTTCGAGAGTTCCAGAGGTGGCGCTTTGCGAATGGCAAATTGCTTGGATAAAAGTGCGGATCCAAAGGCACCCCACAGTAATCCCAAGGTAAGAATGGAGTTTGTTGAGATCAGGGGTGAAACCGGTTTTTGCCGATAGACACCCACAATACTGAAAAACCAGTCGCCCCAGTTTCTCAGTCCGCCGGCAACCCCCCAGGGTCTGGCCCAGGCAAAAGTAATGACACTCATGATGCCGATTAAAAGGCCGCCAAGCCACATCGGCCAGTTCTCATCAAAAATTTTTTGATACCCGCTAATCAGAATACCGGAAATAACACTGTTTTGCTTATTATTGTCCATGATCGTAAAACCTCACAATATGACTAACATCCTTCATCTTCTAAAATTTTAAATCCACTCGGTTTTTGTTGTCCCTCGGCCGGTTTCGGTGACACCGGAGGTGGTGCCGTCGATGTACTGCTTTTTGCTTCCTGCCGGGTGGAGACATCGGGGAACACCAAATTGGCATTCTTTTCGACTTTCTCAGCCAAACCGAAAATCACAGCCTGATCATAATAGCGCCAGGCGATGAGGGATGTGGGATCGGCTTTTACCGCTTTTCTGAAATACTCTTTGGCGTCCAGGTACTTGCCCCTGGCATATGATTCCTTGCCGAATCTGAGCATTTTGGCACAGAGCGCCTGATCCGGGGGGCAAGTCGACGATTCCTGAGCCGCCAGATACGTTGGGGCTGAAAAAATTATGGTAAGCAAAAAAACAACCGCTAATAAAAAAGACCATTTTGAATTCACGACACACTCCTTTAAAAATAAGTTACTTTTCCAAAATTCAATCCGCCAAAGGCGGATAAGTCCTTCCGAAGGCGGATGGATCTTTAAAGCGATATTTTTCAGAATATGCAACCTATTAATCTGTACCAAAACATCACTATGGGGTCAAGCATGATTCCAAATAGGAAAAAGGATTTTGACACGGCATCAATCTTGGCTGGTATGGCAATCATTGTATCGAATAATATTATTCGGCTGATTCTTATTCCCTCACGGGCAGATATCCGGATAAATGGGAAAAATCAATTTTTTCAAGGTCATCGTTATTGACAATAGGAATATTTTCGAATAAGGTAAGCAAGATTTTGAAAGATCCGCGAAAGAAAAGGAGTAACAATTATGAACGACTCGGATGGCAGTCATAGTTGCCGTAAAATAACTCAAGAGACAGCCCAAAAGGACGTTGATGATCCTGTACCGTGGCGGTGGTATTCCGCGGCCCTAGATGTGATCGGCCGGTTCGCCTTCTGAACATAGCCCGCCGGTTCGCCTCTAGCCGCGATCGGTCTCCAAACGCGGTCGAAAAAGAGGTGAGCCATGAAAGATCCACTCCTTGTTTCCGAACTCCGTAAAATGATTACAGTCGGAAACGCCAAATCCCTTAAAATTTTCTGCGAAGCAAGCCATCCCGTTGTGGTTGCGGAGATGATTTCCTCACTTACCGCGGATGAAGCGTGGGACGTGCTCCGACATGCCGATTTTCCGATAAGGGCAGAGATCTTCAGTCATCTGGATGATGACCTTCAAGTGGAAGTCATCGGAACCCTAAGCCGGAAAGACATTGCCCGGTTGCTTGCCGACATGCCTCCGGATGATCGTGCGGATGTGTTTAAACTTTTACCCGAAGATAAGCGTGAAGAAGTTTTACCGGCCATGGCTCAAGCTGAGCGAGAAGACATACGACGTTTGTCCGCCTACAAGGAAGGCACAGCCGGTGCGGTTATGACCTCGGATTATGCGACGCTGTCGCCCGAATTGACCGCATCACAAGCCATCGAACGGCTTCGAGAAATCGCGCCGGACAGAGAAACCATCTATTATGCTTATGTAGTGGATAAGCAGCGTAAATTGATCGGTTTAACATCACTCAAAGATCTGATTGTCGCCCGGCGGGAGTCCCGGATCGGGGATATCATGCATCGGGAAGTTATTTACGCCCGTGTCGAGGATGACCAAGAGGACGCAGCCCATAAAATACAGAAATACGATCTGATCGCCCTGCCGATCATTAACGGCAATGAAGCGCTTGTTGGGATTATCACCCATGATGACGCTATCGACATTATCACCCAGGAGCAGACCGAGGATATGGAGAAGCTCATGGCGATCTCCGGCAGTCACGAAGCAGCCGTCTATATGAAAACGCCGGTCGTAAAACATTTCAAAAACAGGGTGCTTTGGATCGTTATTCTTGCCTTGTTTGGATTAATATCCGGTGCTATTGTCCAGAGATTCGAAGGATTACTGATTCAATTTGCCATATTGGTGACATTTATGCCCATGTTGGCGGACACCGGCGGAAACACCGGGAGTCAATCGGCGACCTTGGTTGTTCGTGCGCTCGCGCTTAAAGAAATTACATATAAAGACATCATGCAAATTCTACTAAAAGAGGCCCAGGTCGGACTGCTTCTTGGTGTTTTGCTCGGGGCAATTGCTTATGGACGGGTTCTTTTTTTCGGTGGTGCTTCTTCGATACCAGAGGGGTTTTCACTTGGCATGATCGGCATTGCCGTTTCGGTTGCGTTGACATTACAGGTTATCACCGCAACAATAATCGGTGCATTGCTTCCGTTGTTCGCTGCAAGATTGAAACTCGATCCTGCAGTCATCGCAAGCCCGGCTTTAACGACCGTGGTCGACATCACCGGCTTGCTTATTTTCTTTACAACGGCGAAGATCATACTGAATATTTAGAACCTATCTTATTTTTGAGATAGGTTATAGTGGCACTCATTGGAAATTCGTTAATTTTTTTGTAAAAATTTGAAGTTGACAAAAAAAGCGGCATGCATTATTATTTTCGTATAAATTGCAATAGGTAATGAAGTCTGCCTGAATTTTTCGAATCTTGCGTCAAGGGGATAGAAATGATGACTTCTACTTAAAACGGGTAGGAGCTATTCATTAATATTCATTGAGTCTTTAGCCGCAGCTGCAAAAATAAAAAACCCTGCCCGGTTTAGAACCTGGCAGGGTTTTTTTGTACAATTTTGGGCCCACATAACCAGCTATATACTCTATTCGGGAGGTGACATCGTCATGGAAAATCAATTTGCTGTAATTAAAGATCGGCTTTTTGATGTTGTTGACGATCTCTCTAAAGTTAAAAACAACAGAGATAAAAAACTCGGCGAGATTACCGAAAAATTGACGATAGAACAGTTTAACCTGGTGGTGATGGGGCAGTTTAAACGCGGGAAGTCGTCATTTATCAATGCGTTGATCGGTGCTGAAATTCTTCCGACTTCCATTATTCCGTTGACTTCCATTGTTACCATTTTGCAGTACGGCGAGGAAAGCAAGGCTATTGTGCGTTATCTGGATGAAACAGAAGAAGAGGTTCACTTAACGGACATTCCGAAATTTGTGACTGAAAAACAAAACCCCAAGAACAAACTACGTGTCAAAGAGGTGGAAATTCTCTACCCGTCGGATTATTTAAAAGACGGGGTGCGGATCATCGATACCCCCGGTGTCGGATCGGTGTTTAAACATAATACGGATGTGGCGTATGCGTATCTGCCGTATGTCGATGCCGGCGTATTTATCGTCACCCCGGATCCTCCTTTGGGTGAGGCCGAGCATCGTTTTTTAAAAGAAGTCCGGGAGCATGCGGACAAATTTATCTTTGTGTTAAATAAGACCGATCTGGTGGAAGAGTCGGATCTATACGAATCCATGGATTTTACCACAACGCTTATTCGAGAGGATCTGGGACAATCGATCAATCTTTACCCGGTTTCCGCCAAATTCGCGCTGTTGGGAAAATTGAACAACGACACGGACAAGTTAACCCGGTCTAATATTTTATCTTTTGAAAAAGATCTCAAAGATTTTTTACATCGTGAAAAGGGTAAAACCTTTCTTCGTTCGGTCATCGGATCTCTTTTAAAATATACTGCGGATGAAACCATGGCCTACAAGCTCGAGCAGGAGGCGGCCCGGCTGTCTGTCGAGGAGCTGAGAACGAAAATCGCATCTTTTGAACAATACGCAGATACCACTCAAAAAGACCGGGATCGTCAGAATTTTATTTTGGAAGGCCATATCAGAAAACTCCAGCAAAAGCTGGATGATGATCTGGCTGCTCTTACCCTGAAAGAACTGCCGGTCCTTTTGAAAAAAATGGAAGAAAAATTTGCCGAAACCACTGCACGAAACATCAGCAGTCATGATCTTGAAAAGGATATGGAAAATTTTGTTTTTAACGAAATCATAGCAACTTTTAACAGGGTCAGACAAAAAGAGGCGGAGAAGATCGCATCGATCCTCGAGCAAATTTACCTGGATATTGCAAAACGCACCAACGACATCATTGAAAACATCGTCAATATGACATCCGATCTGTTCCAGGTAGAACTCAAACCCTTTACCACCGTTGAAAAACTTTCCAAAAAAGGCGAATTCTATTTTTTGTTAAAAGACGACCCGGGCGCCATAGAGCTCATCGGGTTGTCGATCCGTTTTGCCCTGCCGAAGTTTATGACCAAAGGGATTATTTTAAAGCGGATGAAGGAAACCATTTCCGGTCGGTTTGAAAGGCATTGCGGCCGGGTGAGATACGACCTGGTTCGACGGATCGACGACACCAGCAGAAAGTTTAAAAAAACGCTGAATGAGAAGATCGACCTGACCGTCACCACTATCAGAGAGGCTTTGAACCGGGCGATGGCGCTTAAAGATCAGAGTGAAAACGAGGTTTCCCAAACGCTGTCAACCCTTTCGGATCGGCTATCGAATGTCGAGGAAATTCGCAATAGGCTTTTTTCGTTTCAAAAAGATGTTTCGGTATTGTAACCCATGCCCGGCTGTTTAGAAAAACACCCCGACCTCTCAGATATTTAAAAGCCGAAAAATTCATAAGGCAATGAAGTCTGCCTGAATCGTCCCATAACGACTATGAATTAAGGGACTAATGACTTCTACCGTAAAACGGGTAGGCGTCATGAGCCCTATCCCTTCCGGTAAAAACCGGAGGAGGGCTTTTGCATAATTTTTTCGCAATCCTGCCCGGAACATCCGTGCAGGGTTTTTTTATGGGTGTTCATGCGATTTCAAAACACTTTTGACAGGAGGTTCAGATGGCGGCAAGTTTATCTTTGATTATCGTTTTGGGATTAATGGCGGACTATGTATTTCGCAAAATAAAACTGCCCGGCTTGGTCGGTATGTTGATCGTGGGGATTCTGGCAGGGCCATATGTGTTTAATCTGATGGCCCCGGATATGATGAAGGTTTCCGCTGATTTTCGCAAAATTGCCTTGATTGTCATTTTACTGCGTGCCGGGTTTGAACTGCATAAAGACACGCTGCATCGCGTGGGGCGAGCCGCCCTTTTAATGAGCTGTATTCCCGCCGTTTTCGAAATTGCGGGGGTTATCCTGGTTGCTCCCCGGTGGCTGCATATCAGCTACCTGGAAGCCGCCATATTGGGTACAATTTTAGGAGCCGTATCACCGGCAGTGGTGGTTCCTTTGATGATTGATTTCATGGATCGAGGTCGAGGCGCCAAAAAGGGTATTCCCACGCTGCTGCTGGCGGCTTCATCTATTGACGATGTTTTTGTCATCGTTCTCTTTTCGATATTTTTGGGAATGTATGGCGGTGGTGCGGTCAATATCTGGGCCAAATTGGGAGAAATACCGGTTTCAATAATACTGGGGATCCTTGTTGGCGTCGTTCCGGGGTATTTTTTATTTCTTTTATTCACCAAATACGACTGGCGGCCTCCCAAACGAACCTTGATGGTTTTGGGTGTTGCCATCATTCTGACCTGGGTGGAGACCGCATGTGAAAAATGGGTGCCCGTTGCCAGTCTTTTAGGGGTTATGGCCATCGGGTTTATTATTTTAGAAAAGTCCGAGCCCATCGCCCACCTTATTTCACAAAAACTTAAAAAAGTATGGGTGTTTGCCGAACTCCTCTTGTTTGTGCTGGTGGGCGCACAAGTCAATGTCAACGTGGCTTGGCACGCCGGACTCGCAGGGTCTTTCGTCATTTTGGTAGGTCTTTTGTTCCGCAGTGTGGGGACCTACATTTCTCTGATCGGGACGCCCTATGACCTCAAAGAGAAATTTTTCTGCGTGATTGCCTATATTCCGAAAGCCACTGTCCAGGCGGCCATCGGTGCGGTTCCTCTGGCGGCCGGTGTGGCTTCCGGTGATTTAATCCTTGCCGTTGCCGTGCTTTCCATCCTTTTAACGGCACCACTCGGGGCCATCGGGATTATTATTTCCGGAGAAAAGATTTTGGATTACGGCGAACGGTCTCCATATAAATTTAAAGATCTCCGGACAAAACACGGGCTGCCGCGTGTCGGAGAACGGGTTCGAAGCAAGCAATTTGGAACGGTCTGGAAGATTATTGAAGAAAAGGAAATATGGATGGATGAATCGAACAATCCTCTCGTTCCCGGTATTTTTGTTAAATATTGGCGTGAAGACACCCATTCAGGTCCGGGAACCGGTAGAACTATGACGTATCGTTACAGTCAGAATGATCCGCCTTTTGATAACTACTGGGAAATTCTTTACGACTGGTAAGAGTTTTATTCAAGACATCGAAAGGACTATTAACGTAAATGTCTTACATCAATTGAGTGAAAGCCGAGGATGCCCCATATTCGCGGCATCAGGAGCGAAGCCGTAGTCGTCTGTTGCAAGCCCTTGATAACAAAGGAGATGGGGTGTTATCGGCTTTCGCGAATTTCTATTTTTTCACGGAGACAGCGGTTGCCGGAGGGGCTTTTGCCATTAATATCATGCCGGCCAAACCCATGATTGCGGCATAGGCAAAGCCCCATTTCGGGCCTATGGCGGTCCATAACACACCGACGATAATACTCGATGCAAAATCTCCTATCCCATTGACGGCACCCAAAAGACCAAAGGCTGTTCCGGCAATCGGATCATCCACATAATCTCGGACCGCCACCCTTTCCATGGTATCTTCCCAGGCGATAAATATGCCGGCCAGGGAAAAGCAAATTGCAAACCAAAATATGGATGAAAATGCAAAAAGAAACCCGGCAAACGTCACCACGGCAACGGCATACCCTGCTGCCAGATAACGGGATC
Organism: Desulfobacterales bacterium; assembly: GCA_037381105.1. Lineage (GTDB taxonomy): Bacteria > Desulfobacterota > Desulfobacteria > Desulfobacterales > UBA11574 > UBA11574. The sequence goes on along the minus strand of JARRRC010000032.1, from coordinate 4,070 downwards.
TTGAAAACCGATGGCTTAATGCGCCGATGGGATAAGATGCCGCTGCATAAACAATGTTTCTTAAGGTATAAAAAAGCGCGGCCAGTTGCGATGCTTTCAAAAAACCGATATCAGGACCCAGAACCGTCGTTGCCCGAAGAATCATAAAGGTCGGGGCAAAATCGGCCATTCCGAAAACCCCCACGGCAAAAAGAAACATGCGGTACTCCTTGGGCATCGCTCTTATAACACCCATAAACCTGAGCTCGTGATTGGGAGAGCGGGTCTTTTCTTTTACCAGAAATACCATGGACGCTACCGATAAAAGACCGGGGATAAGCGTCAGCAAAAAAATAAATCTGAACTTGGAACCTGATACTCCTGATAAAAAGGTGAAGAAATGATCCGGCAGTTCGGCTATCCAGGTGTGGCGAGCCATTAAACTCAAAAGCAGGTAGGCTGCAAGAGGTCCCATAACTGCACCAACCGTATCTCCGGTCCTGTTAAAACCAAAAGCCTTGCCGCGATTTTGTTTTGTTACCGAATCTGCCAGCATGGCATCCCTGAGCGGGCCCCTTAATCCACGACCTAGCCATCCCGCAGCCCTTCCGATCAAAATCAGCGGCCATGAAAAGGCAAAAGCAAAAAGAGCTTTTGATACGCCTGTGAGTGCATATCCAAAGACGGTCCATTTTTTTCGGTTCCCGGTTTTATCTCCCCAGTACCCTGATCCCAGTTTTGCAAAACTGGAAAGTGCATCTGCAACCCCTTCGATAAATCCCAAGGCCGCGGCTGAAACCCCAATCGCCTGGATAAACTGGGGCAGCACCGCCGTTGCCATCTCATGACAAAAATCGCTTAAAAGACTGGTCAGGCCAAAGCCCAGTATATTACGGTTTATCCATTTGCCTGTTGTCGATAACGGTTCTGCCATTTCATTATAATTCCAATTTTTAATCAAACTATCGGCAAGCCGGAAAATCTTGCAAGGGCTCGGTGCCAGGCCGATTGTTCGCTTCCTTTGATTTCAGGACGGGCCGTCCAGGCCGTTTTTCTCATGGTTTCTTCGAGTTCCCACTCTAAAAGCGCCAGCTTGGCGGATTCTACACGAATTAAGAATCTGCCGATTTCCTTTGAAGGCTGCATGTCAAGGGCGTCGGCGAGATGTTGGAGGCACAGTCCGTAGCCGTTTTCAAAATCAATACGATATCGGCTTTCTTGAAGCAACGCCAACAAAAGATTCAGCGCCCGGTTGTTGGCCGCATCGATCCGGCTGCATAGCGGGCAAAAGAGGGAAAATGTAATGGATTGCTTTCGGGTTGTATTCATTTGTTTCAAATGTCGGGAAGCATTATTGACTTTTTCCTGGGCGGCTCGCAATGCCGCGGATGCGACGACAAATTGAAGCGCGGGATTCCCCAGGCGGATGCACGACCAGACATGGGCATTACAGGTCGGCAAGACGTCACGCATGGCCTCATAGTTGTCCGTAAAATCGATATTTTTATTGAGCCAGTAAATCCATTGACTCAGTGAACGATAGATGTCCTTACAAATCGGGCAACCCGTATTTTCCCGTAACGAAGAGATAAAATCCGGCAGAGGGTCCCGATATTCAGGTATTTTGGAAATCCTGGACAGAAAAAAAGAATTGCCCGGATTCTGTTCGCGGCCGACGCTCAGGCTCAATGCATTTTGGATGGGCTCGGATTCCGTTGGAACATGCGTTCCTTTGCTTCCAATTTTTTTCAGTACTCGGGTTGCCGACAACATCGCTGCTTCATGACTTGAAAGCAGCCTGGCAAACAGTTTTAACGAGGCGTTATCTGTTAAACTTTTAAAATGAGGAAAACAGAGTATGCCCGGATATCCATATTTCTTCAGGCTTTCTTTTTCTCCGATGATCTTTTTAAAAAACCAAAGGGTCCTTTCTGATGTTTTTTGATAGGACAAGCAAGCCGGACAGGGGGAACGATCTTTAAACGTCAGCCGCAAATCATTTTCTTCTACAGCCAAACCCTCGGATATCCGGCTGCGAACGAGTGACGCAGCATGATTGTGAACGGCGGTGATTTGCGAAGCCCAATGATTTTGTTGATCCAGGTATGCACCATGCCTGGTACAGAACCCCAGCGCGTGGGTTAAAGACTCAAGAAACGCCGGTTCATGATATTTTTCAATGGAAAACCAGGAAAAATATTTTCGGTCATGGTGTTCAAGCACGCTGCACACCGGGCAGCCTTTTTCATCCAGGCGTCTGAAAAGTTCTCGTTCAGAGATCCCATAATCGTCTTTTTTGTTGTGCTTATCAACATCCTTGTTTTCAGCATGTTTAAAAAATCGCATGGTAAATGAAACCTTAACCTCGGGACCTGCGAGGTGAATATGAAAGAAAATGGCATCGAGCGGTGCGTGCCGCAGGTTGACTCGAAGGGCGGTCCGGTATAAACCGGTATAGCAGACTGCCGGTGCGTTGGATCATAAAAAAATCCTGCCATGATAGGTGGCGGGAGTTTTGTGCGGTAGTTTTTAAACAATACTCCCGCCGGGGGATTGAGCATGGCAGGAGTTATCAGCACTGGCGTGCGGTTATTCGGCGAACTCCATCACCGTTATAAATACATATATATCATCTTTCATATCTTATCAAGCGTAATTTAAATATGTATTATATCGCCATCCGGGCATTTCATAATCAACCGCCGACAGTCCGCATGGTCGGACAAGATAAGCTCTGGCGAGTCGCATCGTTTAGATGGTGCCTTTGAGGTTTACTCTGTGCTGCATGTCTAAACATATCGGCCAGGTCCTTCACGGAGGCTCCTTTTCGCAAAGATTCCTTAATATCAATTTCTTTTTCAGAGAAAAGGCAAGTTCTGAGCTTTCCATCGGCTGTGAGCCTCAACCGGTTGCAGGTTCCGCAGAAATGTCTGCTCAACGGCGCGATAAAACCTACCTTGCCGGGAGCTCCGGAAAAAGAGCAGAGCTTTGCCGGCCCAAAAGATTCTGTTTTGGTTTCCAGTTGTAAATTCCCGATCTTTTTTATCCGATCAATCATTTCACCGATGGGTACAAAAAGAGAGTGATGATTTTTCAAGGTGTGGCCCTGTGTGGGCATGAGTTCGATAAACCGGACGTGATGGGGCTTTTCAAGTGTGAGTCCGGCCAAGTCTTCAATTTCGTCATCGTTAACGCCGCGCATGACCACTGTGTTGATTTTGATGGGACTCAGTCCAACCTTTTCCGACGCTTCGATTCCGCCAAGCACACGATGCAAAAGATCAGCACCGGTGATCTTTTTGTATCGTTCGGGTTTTAACGTGTCGAGACTGATATTAACCCTTTGAACACCGGCCTGGAAAAGGGGGCCCGCCAACTCCTTTAAAAGGATGCCGATGGTGGTAACGGCAAGACTTTCAACGCCATCGATATCCGCCAGCATATGACAAAGGCGGACGATTCCTTTTCTTTGAAGCGGTTCTCCGCCAGTGATTCTTATTTTTGAAATTCCGGTTGACACCGCAGCTTTTGTTAGCCTGAAAATCTCTTCGTAAGAAAGTATCTCGGGCTGGGAGAGTTTTTTGCGACCGCTAAAAGGGGTGCAATAGAGACAAGCGAGATCGCAATGGTCGGTAACGGAGATACGCAGGTAATCGATGGTTCTGCCGTATGAATCAAGGAGTTTTGTCATATCGAAACATTCCTCAATGGCTGCTTTTATTTAAGATTCGGATGCCGTTTGCGGGGCTGATGGTGCCGCCTTCGAGAACTTTGACAAAAATACCCTCTCGAGGCATGACACAGTCTCCCACCTGTTTGTATATCGCACAGCGATCATGGCATTCCTTGCCGATCTGGGTGACTTCAACCAGTGCGTCTTCTCCCAGTTTCAACCGGGTGCCAACCGGCAGTTCCCAAAGTTTGATGCCTTCCGTGGTGATATTTTCGGCAAAATCGCCGGGATTGACGTCAAGGCCTTTTCCCCTGATCTTGGAAATACTCTCTATTGCCAAAAGACTCACTTGGCGATGCCAATTACCGGCATGGGCGTCGTTTTCAAGGCCATAGTTTTCGATCAGCATGCCCTGAAG
>JARRRC010000031.1:0-11296 GCA_037381105.1 Desulfobacterales bacterium | reverse complement strand
GCTAGACCTCCTCGATGCCCTCGGGCATTGGGTAAAAGTAGTCATTCATGAGCTTGAGAAAGTCGAAATCGTAGTGCTCGAACCACTCGAGGGCTATTGCTGCGTATTTTTCGCCCGACAGGTGCTGGTTCCCGAAATGGTACCACATCGATATCGGCGCCCGGTCGGGCTTCTCACCCTTCAGCACCGCGTCGAGCCGTTCAATTTTGGTCATTGTCCTCTCCTTCGTACTTATAGACCCAGCGTGTCTTTGATGTCGTCAAACCGTATATTGTAAATTTATTTTATCGAATTGCTTATTCATATTTTTATCATTTATCATTTTCTTTTTACATCTTTTTGCACTGTAACTGATAGCAAAGTGATCTCAGGCTTTCAAAAAGAACGCTTTTATCTTGTCCACCACATATTCCATCTGGTCTTCCGAAAGTTCGGGGTATATGGGGAGGGCAAGGGTGTGCAGGGCGGCATGCTCGGCAGCCGGGAAGTCGCCTTTTTTGTAATTCAAACCGGAAAAGCATTCCTGGAGATGCAGGGGCACCGGATAATATACTTCCGTTCCGATTCCGGCATCGCTCAGAAATTGGCGAAGATCGTCTCTTTTTTCTTTTACGCTGATGACAAACTGATTGTAAATGTGACGGGTTTCTTTTTCGACGGGGAGTTGAACCACATCCGTCAAACCCGCTGCTTCGAACAGATTTCGATACTTTTTTGCGTTTTCCTGGCGCGCTTTGGTCCATTGGTCAAGATATTTCAGTTTGACGGACACCACGGCCGCCTGGAATGCATCCAGCCTGAAATTTCCGCCGATGAGGTGATGATAATATTTGGGATGGGAGCCATGTGCCCGGAGTTTGAGTAATTTGGAATGGAATTCTTCCGAATGGGTCGTGACCATACCGCCGTCTCCGAACGCACCCAGGTTCTTGGAGGGGAAAAATGAAAAACAGCCGAAATCTCCCATGGACCCCGCCCGTTTTCCCTTGTATTCCGCTCCGATGGCCTGGGCGGCATCTTCTATAACCACAAGATTATACGTTTCACATATTTTTAGAATCGGATCCATATCCGCGCACTGTCCATACAGATGAACCGGGATCACGGCTTTGAGTTTCGAAAGCTCGGCCCGGCTCATGGCGCCGATACAGCTTTCGAGAAGATCAGGAGAGATATTATAGGTTTTTGTGTCAATATCGACAAAAATCGGCGTGGCGCCGGTTCGAGCAATGCTTCCGGCTGTGGCGAAAAACGTATACGGCGTGGTAATCACCGTATCCTGAAATCCGATATCCATCGCCATCAAAGAAATCAAAAGGGCGTCTGTTCCGGAGGATACGCCGACGGCATGGGTTGAACAACAATATTCGGCAATCTCTTTTTCTAAGGCCTTAACTTTTGGCCCCAGAATAAAATACTGGCTTTCGAAAACTTCTTCGGCAGTATTAAGGATTTCTTCCCTAATGGTCTTGTACTGTTCTTTCAGATCGAGCAGGGGGACTTTCATAGGAGCATACTCTCTTTCTCTTAGGCTCTAATTCATAAACGATATGAAGTATTTTTATTTTGTTTCACCGCCCATTCGCTTTGCTCATTCGAGACACAGCGGACGCATGAGGATATTAATTTTTCTATTGCCGTTGAGAGGGCGACAATAGAATAGCACTCAGCAGCTTATGCTGCGTAAACGACAAAAATGCATCAATCCTTTGGTTGCAAGGTGCCAATACGTGCATCTTTATTACCCGCAGGGTTGAGTGGTTTTATCCAATCGCCCTCTCAGCGATTGGATAAAAAAATAACAAACTCTCCGACATCTGCGGCTCAGCGGTGATTATAAATTATCCAAGACAATAGGATGCACTATTTAAAAATATATGTGCTTAGACACTTTTAACTTTATCATGCTTTCATTTTCTTCGTCGTCGGTTTTTACTATATCCGTTGCGATATCCGTTGGCGTTTGCAGAAGATTCGATGGGACGGCAAACCGTTTCGGCGGCAGGGTATCCGGCAAGTCGGTTCACCTCCTCGATCAATGATGCGCCGGATTTGACTTTGATATTGTCCGGCAAGGCAATAATCGTCTCGGTTTTTTCAGGATTGAGAAGATGGACAAAAGCCCGGCAGGAACCCGGATGTCTTTTTAGCACTTGATTCAGCTTTTCGAGCAATGTCTTTTCGGTGCGGTTGATATCCAGGTTAAAATGGATGCTGGTGGTCCAGGTCTCCTCGGCTTTATCAATGGAGATGATGCTGTCCGCCAATAATTTAATGGAGTTTTCATCTTTTTGCAGGAACCCTCGAACCAGAATGGCGTTGTCGTCGATCAAAAGATCATACACCTTTGCATATAAAGAGGAAAATACGGTAATTTCAACAGCACCATTGAGATCTTCAAGGGTTACAAATGCCATCAAATCACCTTTTTTGGTCTTGATGACTTTGATGTTTCTGATCATGCCGCCGATGGTTACGGCATCACCGTCGTTTCGTTCTTTGAGTGATAGGGAATTCGTGTTGGTGAATTTTTCCAGAAGATTTTCATATCTGCTTAACGGATGTCCGGTGATATAGAACCCCAATGATTCCTTTTCAAGGGCTAAAAGCTCTTTTTCCTCCCATTCATTCATTTCAGGCATTGACGGCAGGTTAACCGCTTTTTGTTCCTCCGTCAGATTGAACAACCCCATTTGCGGATCGGTTTTCTCTCTCTGAACACGCTGACCGTAATCGATACATTCTTCCAAAGAATGCAACATTTGCGAACGATAATTCCCGGTTGCATCGAATGCGCCGCATTTAATAAGACTTTCAATGACGCGCTTGTTGACTTTTTTCAAGTCGACCCGCTCGCAGAATTCAAATAAAGATGAAAATTTTCCACTGCTGCGGGTCTCAATAATCGATTCGATGGCGCTATCTCCAACATTTTTCACTGCAACCAGTCCGAACCTGATCTTGGAGCCGGCAACGGTAAATACCTTTTCGCTCTCATTGATGTCCGGAGGTAAAATCTCGATGCCGTGACTGCGGCATTCGCCGATATATTTGACCACTCCGTCGGTAGAATGCATTTCACTGGTCAAGAGCGATGCCATAAATTCGACGGGAAAATGTGCTTTAAGAAAAGCGGTCTGATATGCAATCAATGCATATGCCGCACTGTGGGATTTGTTGAATCCATAGCCTCCGAACTTTTCCATGAGATTAAATATTTTTTCGGCTTTTTCGGAAGGAATATCGTTTTTTGCTGCCCCTTGCATAAAACGTTCCCGATGCATGGCCATAATCTTGGGGATTTTTTTCCCCATGGCCTTTCTCAGATCATCGGCTTCTGCCATGGAGTAATTGGCCAGATCACTGGCAATCTTCATCACCTGTTCCTGGTAAACAATAACCCCGTATGTCTCTTTCAAGATCGGTTCAAGCTGAGGGACCAGGTACTCGACTGTTTTTTTCCCGTGTTTCCTGTCGACAAAATCATCCACCATTCCGCTCTCTAAGGGTCCGGGTCGATAGAGCGCAACCAGAGCGATGATTTCATCAAAGGATTCGGGTTTGAGTCTGACCATCAGGTCTTTCATACCCGAGCTTTCCAGTTGAAATACGCCCGTTGTTTCACCGGATGCAAGAAGATGATAGGTGGCCGCGTCCTTAAAATCGAGGTTTGAAAGATCCGCGGGAGTCGCCCCCTGTGCGGCAATCAGGGAAAGGGTGTTTTCAATCACCGTTAAATTGCGAAGGCCCAAAAAATCGAACTTGACCAGGCCGATTTTCTCGACACATTTCATGTCGAACTGAGTAACAACCTCGCCTCTTTTGCCTTTGTAAAGCGGCATATATTCCACCAGCGGCTTGTCCGCGATGACAACGCCGGCGGCATGGGTGGAAGCATGTCTCGGAAGCCCTTCCAATACGCGGCAAATGCGGATAAGATCGTCGACTTCCGGCTTATTTTTGGCCAGTTCCATGAGCCTCGGCTCCCGTCTCAGCGCATCATCAAGCCGAATGTTCAAGACATCCGGCACCATTTTAGCGATCGCATCCACTTCATGAAGGGGGATATCCAACGCCCGACCCACGTCACGAATGACGGCCCGGGTTTTCAGCTTTCCGAATGTGATGATCTGGGCGACATAATCCCCTCCGCCGTACTTTTCAACCACATACTTGAAGACATCCTCCCGGCCGTTGATGCAAAAATCGACATCGATATCGGGCATGCTTTTTCGGGCGGGATTGAGAAACCGTTCAAAAATAAGACCATGTTCGATGGGATCCAGATCGGTAATCCCGAGGGAATAGGCAACAAGACTTCCGGCGGCCGACCCTCTTCCGGGTCCGACCGGAATGCCGTTTTTCTTGGCATATTGGATAAAATCGGCAACGATCAAAAAGTATCCTGAAAAGCCCATGCTCTTGATGACATCGATTTCATTCTCGATCCGGCGGATATAAAGTTTCTTGTCGGCATCGGGGTTCTTTGTTTTAAGGCCCTTTATTACGGATTTAAATCCGTCTCTGACCTTTTGCTCAAAAATCTCATCAACCGTATGAACCGGTGAAACATCAAATTTAGGAAAGTGATAGGATTTAAAATCGAATTCCAGGTTGCAGCGTTCGGCAATCTTCACGGAGTTTTCAAGGGCGCCGGGATAATCCTTAAACGCCTCATACATCTCGTCCTTTGTTTTTAAATAAAGCTGATCGGTTCTGAACTGAAGCCGATCCGTATCATGGACCGTCTTTCCGGTTTGAACGCACAGCAATACATCATGGGCATGAACATCCTCTTTGTTAAGATAATGACAATCGTTGGAAGCCACCAGGGGGATGGAAAGCCTTTGGCTCATATCCAAAAGCGCCCGATTGACCGATTCCTGTATTTCGATGCCGTTGTTCTGAACTTCCAGAAAAAAATTCCCTTCACCAAAGATGCCAAGGTAAGCTCTTGCCGCCTCGTCAGCCAAGTCAATCCGGCCCTGTTGAATCAGCCGGGGAATCTCACCGTGAAGACATGCCGTCAGGCCGATAAGGCCCTTGGAGTGCTGTTTCAGAAGATTTTTATCAATACGGGGTTTGTAATAAAACCCATGAAGCTGGGCAGTGGTCGCCAGCTTGCATAAATTTCGATACCCTTCCATATTTTCGGCTAAAAGGATAAGATGGGAGAGACCGCTTTTATCAAGGGGAGTTTTATCGGTAAGACGACGCGGCGCCAGATAACACTCGCAACCGATAATCGGTTTGATTCCGGCTTTTCTGGCTTTTTCAAAAAACGTCAATGCGCCGAACATGGTTCCGTGATCGGTAATGGCCACGGCGTTCATGTCAAAATCTGCAACGCGTTTTAGCAGCGGTTCAATCCGTATCGCGCCGTCTAAAAGACTGTATTGGGTATGAACATGAAGATGTACAAACCGGGATGCTGTTTGGGTCATTTTATGCGTTTATAAGGTTAATCTTCATTTTAGGAAATAGAAAACAGGAAATAGCAATTAGAAATTTGACAACCGCAAATGGAGGTAACTGTAATTATAAGACGAAAAGGTGCCGGAACCTTATCCTCTTTCCTCTCTCCTATTTCTTGGATTAAAGGTAGAGCCTTGAATCTCTGACCTTGTCAAGAGAACCAGGATTTCAATGGTAGATCACACTCTAGTCGAGACGATAGTTGGGCGCTTCTTTGGTGATAATCACGTCGTGGACATGACTTTCGCGCATGCCCGCCGCGCTGATGGTTATAAAGCGGGCTTTTTCTCTGAGTTCATCCAGCGTACGGCATCCCACATACCCCATGCCGGCCTTTAATCCGCCGATAAGCTGAAAAATATTGTCCGACAATCTGCCTCTGTAAGGCACACGTCCGACAATCCCTTCCGGAACCATTTTATCGCCGGGGAGATCTTCGCCCTGGTAGTACCTGTCTCCGCTCCCTTTCTGCATGGCTTCTATGGAGCCCATCCCTCGATAAGCTTTGTAGCTGCGGCCCTGATATATGACGAGCTCTCCCGGACTCTCTTCGGTTCCGGCAAAAAGACTTCCGATCATCACCACATGGGCGCCGGCACCAATCGCTTTGGTCACATCCCCGGAGAATTTAATGCCGCCGTCTGCAATCAGCGGTATGCCGGTTTTGCGTGCTGCGGGATGGCAATTCATAATGGCCGTAATTTGCGGCACGCCGACACCGGCGACGATGCGCGTTGTACAGATCGATCCGGGTCCGATCCCGATTTTAACGGCGTCCACGCCGGCCTTAATCAGCGCTTCAGCACCCTCCGCCGTTCCCACATTGCCTGCAATCAGCTCGATGTCCTTAAAATTGCTTTTCAACGTGTTGACAGCTTCAATGACGTTCTTGGAATGTCCATGAGCGGTGTCGATTAAAATGACATCGGCACCGGCTCGCAAAAGCGCCTCGGTGCGTTCTTCCATATCCGACCCCACCCCCACGGACGCCCCTACCCTGAGCCTGCCAAACCCGTCTTTGCAAGCATTGGGATATTTTTTTATTTTTTCGATATCCTTTATCGTTATCATACCGATCAGGCAATCTTTATCGTCAACCACCAAAAGCTTTTCGATCCTGTGTTGATGCAGCAATTTCTTGGAATCTTCCAGGGTAATCCCTTCTGAAACCTTGACAAGATTCTCCTTTGTCATCACTTCGGATATCTTTTTTTCTAAATCCGTCTCAAATCTTAAGTCCCTGTTCGTTACAATACCGACCAATTTCTCTCCTTTGGTTACAGGAACCCCTGAAATACGATACTTTGTCATCAACGCCAACACTTCATGCACAACCTGATCCGGATGAATCGTCACCGGATCAACAATCATTCCGCTTTCGGATTTTTTAACCTGATCCACCTCAATGGCCTGATTCTGGATGCTTAAATTTCGATGGATAAAACCGATTCCGCCTTCACGAGCCATGCTGATGGAAGTTCGAGATTCGGTCACGGTGTCCATTGCCGCACTGACAAGAGGAATGCTCAATGTAATATTTTTTGTTAACGGGCATCGGGTATCCATATCACGCGGCAACACTTCCGAATAGCCGGGCAGCAATAGAACATCGTCAAAAGAAAACGCCGCTTGAGGCGGTATTTTTTCCATAGATTCCTCCATTTATCCCTAACGGTGCAAAAGGTTGTTTATGCAACATTGGGGGTGTCTTTGTTTCAAATTCTTAAACTAAATCGAATAACAAATAGATTTGTATTTTGCAATCTTTATTCGGTAAATCTCAATCGTTGTCTTGACATAAAGCCGGTACACGTAATAGATAGGTTCATCCGGTTTTTATACAGCCGAACCATCGAAATCCGGGGGAAAACCCGGATATTTCATTTGCCGGAAACAGTTCAAAAAAGAGAGACCTTTGAAAAATGCTCATTTTTGTTATAGTTCAAGGAAGGCGAAAATTTTAACCGCAGGAATGCTATGAGTATTTTGAGGATTAAAATTTGAACCTGACACAGACATTGGGCAAAAAGGAACGTTTTGCGAAGGTCTCAAAGGATAACCATGCTTTTCAAGATCAACCCCATAAACCCCCAAGAGCGGCTTATATCAAAGGTGGTGGACATACTCAAAAGAGGCGGCATCATCGCCTATCCGACCGATACGTTTTATGGGATCGGATGCGATATTATGAACAAAAAGGCGATAGAAAAAATTTATCTGTTAAAACAGCGGAAAAAAAGAAAACCGTTTAGTTTTATCTGTTCGGACCTCAAAAATATCAGCGATTACGCCAAAGTTTCAAACTATAGCTATAAAACCATGAAGCGGCTTCTTCCGGGTCCATATACGTTTGTGCTGGAAGGTTCGAAACTGGTTCCAAAGATCATGCTAACCAACCGAAAGACAGCAGGAATTCGTGTGCCGGACAATAGGATTTGTCTTACCCTTGTTAAAGCTCTGGGAAACCCGATTATAACGACCAGCGCCGCAATGCCGGACGGCACCGTCCTTTATGATCCTTCCCTTATTCACGACTATTTCCAAAACAGATTAGATGTGGTGATTGACGGAGGGCCTGTCCCGGGTTATCCTTCAAGCGTCATCTCTCTCATCGACGATTTTCCGGAAATCATCCGAAAAGGCATAGGGGACGTGAGCCTTTTTGAATGAACCCGCCTTCGCTTTGACGAGCTTCGACGGACAAGACGATCCAACAAGGTGGATGACTCTTTTTTGTAACTGTTTAGGATTTTAGAACAAATTGACATTAAAGGAGTCTCAGGTATGATTAAATTTTTGCTGGAAGCTGTTTGAGTGGATTAGGGATCGTTGTGAAAAGACCCTCCTCGATTCGAGGTCTTGACGAACGAATTGTCTTAAACCGAATACCTTTACTAAAAGATAAGACCGGTTTTTTCATTACGAGCCTTTATCCACGAGTTCTTTCAGAAAAAATTTAATCATACCTGAGACGAACCCTTGTTGCGAGGCTTGTCCGCCTCACCGCCAGCGGCTTCTTCGACAGGCGTGATCATACGGACACTCCATGCAGCGGCTGTTTATAAAAACACCCTCAATTATTTAAGACGGGGTTAATCCGGTCTGTAAATATAATCAGCAGATAGTTTTGACGCCAAAAGCTGCTTGAACAACTCTTGGGCTGATGAATCGGTCAAATATTTCAGAATGGAAAATTTTTTCTCTTTTGCATAAACCGTGGAGATTTTCCCTTTGATCCCTCCAAGTCGGCCCGCCCAGTCAATGGCATCTTCCAAATTTCCCAGACGATCAATCAAACCGAATTCCTTTGACTCCTGTCCGGTAAAGATGCGCCCGTCGGCAAGCGATTCCACCTTTTTCCTGTCCATTTTTCGTCCGGCAATGACGTCGTTAATAAATTGTTCATGGATTTTTCGTGCAAAATCCTTTAAGATTTTTTTCTCTTCGGGTTTCATCTTTCGAACCGGAGAACCGATGTCCTTGTATTTGCCGCTCTTGACAACAATGGGAGCCAGCCCGATTTTATGAAGCAGGTCTTGGTAATTTGTAAACCCCATGATGACCCCGATGCTGCCGGTTATGGTCCCGGGATTGGCGACAATTCCGTTTGCCCCGGCAGCGATATAATATCCGCCGGATGTGGCAATGGTTCCCATTGAAGCCACCACTTTTTTTATGGCGGATGTCCTTCTGATTTCCCTGTAAATCTCTTGTGACGGACCGACGGCACCCCCCGGGGAATTGATTCGCACAACAATCGCTTTAATCGAATTGTCTTCACGAAAACGTTTAAGCTGATTCAGCACATATTTGGATTCTGCAATGATCCCGTTGATCTCTATAACCCCGACCTTTTCTCCAAATTCAAAATCAGAGTCTCTCGTACCGAAGGTAAAAAGAAAAGTTATTAAAACCATCGCCGTCGCGACAACGGTGGAAAAAATCAGAATGAAAAAGAGATATGGATGTCTGCGTGAAAACATAATACTATGTGTGTTATCCGTAATATCGCATCAGCCCGGCCGAATCTTGGTAGCCGGGTACGGGATTTATTCGTCATTCAGTTTTCCCTGAAGGTTTTCCCGCAAGATTTCTCCGAAAGTCGACGTTGTGGACCCCGTATTATTGACATATTCGCTCAACAAGCTCTGCTCATTTTCGATCTCTAGTCGCTTGATTGACAGGCCGATTCTCCTCTCCTGGCTGTTGATATTCATGACCTTGGCGGTGATGACATCGCCGATATTGAATTTCCCGACAGGGGTCTTTATCTTCTCCTTGCTTATCTCGGATACATGCACAAGCCCCTCTATTCCTTCTTCGATCTCAACAAAAACGCCGAAATCGGTAAGATTGGTCACCGTCCCGGTTATCTCTTTTCCGACTTCATACCGTTCGGCCACCGATTCCCATGGATCTTCTTGTAATTGCTTGATCCCCAACGAAAACCTTTCCTGATCTTTTTCAATATCCAATACAATGGCCTGGACCACATCACCCTTTTTATACAATTCCGAAGGATGTTTTATCCGCTTTGTCCAAGAAATATCGGAAATATGCACAAGCCCGTCAATTCCTTCACCGATGCCGATAAAAAGGCCGAAATCGGTAATATTTTTGATTTTGCCTTCAATGGTTGTACCGACAGGATATTTTTCACTGATAATATCCCACGGATTGGGAACAACTTGTTTCATCCCTAAGGAAATCCGTCTGTTGTCGGGTTTGATATCCAGCACGACGGTTTCGACCACATCCCCCACGGAAACGATCTTGGAGGGATGACGAATTTTTCGGGTCCAGGACATTTCAGAAACGTGAATCAACCCTTCGATCCCTTCCTCGAGTTCAACAAATGCACCGTAATCCGTCAAACTGACAACCTTTCCGTTAACGCGGGAGCCTATGGGATATCTTTCTGCAGCTGTCATCCAGGGATCCTCGGTCAATTGTTTCATTCCCAAAGAAACCCTCTCTCTTTCGATATCAAGGCTTAAAATTTTCACCTTTATTTTGTCGCCGACAGAAAAAAGTTCCGACGGATGTTTCACCCGCCCCCATGAAATGTCCGTTATATGAAGAAGACCGTCGACACCGCCAAGATCGACAAAAACACCATATTCCGTGATGTTTTTCACGATGCCGTCGATAACTTTTCCGTCTTCAATGGTAGCCAATGTAGATGCCCGCTTGGAATCCCGTTCATCCTCGAGGATCGCTCGCCGGGATAAAACGATATTGCTTCGTTTTCGATTATATTTGAGGATCTTGAAAGTAAATGTCTTTCCAACCATTTCATCGAGGTTGCGAATCGGACGCAAGTCCGCCTGTGAACCCGGCAGAAATGCCTGAACACCGATGTCTACGGAAAATCCCCCTTTGACCCGGTTGACGATAACGCCTTCAACGGTTTGATCTTCGTCGTAAGCCTTTTTAATTTCTTCCCAGACTTTTACTTTGGCTGCTTTCTCTTTGGAAAGGACAACACGTTCTTCTTCGTCATCCCACCATTCCACCATCACATCAACCGTATCTCCCACATTGGCAACTAAATTACCGGATTCATCTTGAAATTCCTGAATTCTTATTTGACCTTCCGATTTGTACCCGATATCAACAAGGACATAATCCTTGTCCATGGAAATTATTCTTCCGGTAACGACTTCCCCTTCATCGAAACGTTTGAAGCTCTCTTCGTACATATCCATCATGGTGTCCATACTTTCACCCGGCTTGGCGGCAGCCTTGGCGTCTTCACTTGGAACGGAACTTTCCTGAGAGGCGCCGACGGTCTCGGAGACTTCTTTCGATGGTTCGAACG
>JARRRC010000030.1:0-11516 GCA_037381105.1 Desulfobacterales bacterium | reverse complement strand
ACGGCAAATTCGTCTCCGCCATACCGCGCAATGAAATCATTTTTCCGAAAAGCATCCCTTAGGCAGTCCGCCACAATTTTTAACACTTTATCTCCGGCGATATGACCCAATGTATCATTGATCCATTTAAAATTGTCTACATCGAAAAGAATCAGGGAAACGGGTTCTCCCTGCTCGCTGAACATTTTCAGTGCGTCATTGATTCGGATGTCAAACGCACTCCGATTAAAAAGCCCGGTCAGCCCGTCTTTTGTGGCAGCCTTTTGAAAATATGCCACTTTCTTCGCCATTGCACGGGCATCTTTTTCCGTTTCGACAATTTTTTTCTGGAGTTTATCGATATTCTCCTGGGTTTTCTTTGCTTTTTCAATCTCTTCTTTTTTTCTTAACGCAAAAAGTTCTTTTATTTTTGTCAACTTTTCGACAACGGCACTCTTTATTTCATCAATAGTCGCATGAATATTGAACGAATCTGCAATTGAGCCAACTTCGGTATTGATTTTCGTTTCGAACTGTTCGATTTCCTTGATCCTGACATTTTGGCCATACTCGGCCGTCAGCGTCTTTTCCAACGCTTTGACGTGATTCAGCAGCGTTAAAAATGTGTTGTTAATGTATCTGAAGTCTTGAGATATCTTGTTTTTAAGTCCCCGGATGTAGCTTAAAAATTCATTTGCTGGTCCTTCCAGATCCACCTGCGCCTTATCTTTTTGGCATTTGATTTCAATGGCATCGGCCTGGGTTTTCAACTCGCCGGTTACCGGATAAAAATTATCAACCAGAGCCACAACGATTCTTTTGACAATTCTGCATGACTGCAAAATGCGGTCGTTTAATTCTTCCAATGTGTTCCGTTCATCAAAGACTTTTGTAGTCTCATGGGTAAATATTTTGCTTTTGAGGATTTCGACCTGCGATTCAATCTTTTCAACAGGCAGTTCTTGTTCCGGGGCAATCATCTTTTTAAGCGCATTATACTCTTCCGATAACGCTTCATGCATCACCGCAACCCTGCCCAGGGCATAAATGACATTTGAAAGACATCTCTTTTCATCTTCCCGGCGCTGCTCGATGAGAAGGCATTCTTTTTTTAATCGCTCAATTTCATCTGTTTTTGAACGCTCCAGTTCGTCTGCTTTTAAACGATCCGGGTCATCTGCTTTTGTGTTATCCATAAATCCCACCTTGTTGGTACATGTATAGGGGTGAGCTTTTCCATGTAACGATATTGACGGAGTAGCTTCGAAACCCCGTGTCGGCCGCCATTAAGATGATTGTTTTAAAAGCGACAGCGTTCTTTCTACAACATACTTTGGTGTAAATCCGTATTTTTCCATCATGATGCCGCCCGGTGCCGAAGCACCGAAACCTTCGATACCGATAACGGCGCCGTCGGATCCGACATATCGGCACCACCCCATTGGAGAACCGGCCTCCACCGCCAAACGCAACGGCACTTCCGGCAATAGGACACGGTCTTTATATTTTTGGGGTGCCTTTTCAAAAAGTTCCCAACTGGGCATGCTGACAACGCGTGCGGCAACCCCTTTTTCAACGAGACGTGCCTTGGCTTCAAGAATAACATGAACTTCGGATCCTGTACCGATCAGGATAACATCGGGTTTGCCGTCACAATCTTCCAGGACATAGGCCCCTTTTCCCAAGCTGTTTTCGATACTGCTGCAAGTTAATACCGGAAGTTTCTGACGACTTAGAATCAGCGCAACCGGCCCGGTTGTGGTATTAAGGGCCTGACGCCAGGCCAGGGCCGTTTCCGTTGCATCGGCCGGTCGAATAACGGTAAGACCCGGTATTGCTCGCAGACTGGCCAGATGCTCCACGGGTTGATGTGTGGGACCGTCTTCGCCCACGGCGATGGAGTCGTGGGTAAAGACATATATCACCGGTATCTTCATAATGGCGGCAACACGCAAGGCCGGCCGTAAATAGTCTGAAAAAACGAGAAATGTGCCGCCATAAGGTCGAAGGCCGTGGTGAAGAAACATGCCGGCCATGATGCCCCCCATCGCGTGTTCTCGAACCCCGAAGCGGATATTACGCCCGTCGTAGGCATCTTTTTGAAATTCGGGATATTCGTTCAAATAGGTTTTGTTTGAAGGGGCCAAATCCGCGCTGCCGCCGATCAATGTGGGAAGATTCGGCGCAATGGCATTTAAGACTTTGCCGGATGCCGCCCGTGTGGCCATAGGGCCGTCCGAAGCCCTAAAAACCGGGATGTCTTTATCCCATCCGGTGGTCAGAAAGCCACTCATGGCATCCACCCATTTTTGGGTTAGATCCGGATATTTTTTACTGTAATCAAGGAATTTCTCCTGCCATTCGGCCTCGGCCGTCCTTCCGGCATCGATACACTGTCTGAAATGACTCGATACCGCTTCCGGAACATAAAACAACGCATCCTCAGGAATGCCGAGGCATCTTTTTGTCAAACAAACCTCGTTTTCACCCAGAGGCGCTCCGTGGGCGTCGGCGGTATTCTGTCTGTTGGGACTTCCACAGGCGATATACGTGCGCAAAACAATCAAAGACGGCTGCCGGGTTTGGGCTTTAGCAGCCATGACGGCGTCATAGACGGCATGGATATCGTTGCCGTCATCCACATTAAGAATGTGCCAGCGATACGCCTTGAAACGAAGAGCGACATCTTCCGTGAAAGTGATCTCCGTAGGGCCTTCGATGGAAATATGGTTGTCATCGTAGATGCAAATCAATTTGCCGAGTCCCAGATGGCCGGCGAGGGAAGCCGCCTCTGAAGAAATACCTTCCATCATATCTCCGTCGCCGCAAATCATGTAAGTATAATGGTCGACAATTTCATGTCCTGGGCGGTTAAATCGCGCCGCAAGATGCCGTTCCGCCATAGCCATCCCCACGGCATTGGCAAAGCCCTGGCCCAGCGGTCCGGTTGTGGTCTCTACCCCCGGTGTGTGTCCGAATTCCGGGTGGCCGGGTGTTTTACTACCCCACTGACGGAAGTTTTTAATATCGTCGAGGGTGACGGCATATCCTGAAAGATGAAGCAGACTGTAAAGGAGCATGGAGGCATGCCCGGCTGAAAGTATGAAGCGATCTCTGTCGAGCCATCCGGGATTTAAAGGATTGTGTTTCATCACGCGGGTCCATAGAACGTATGCCGCCGGAGCGAGCCCCATGGGAGCGCCCGGATGGCCGGAATTGGCTTTTTGAATCGCATCCATGGAAAGGGCGCGGATGGTGTTGATACACGAGTCATCGATGGTTTTTAGGTTTTCAGCCAGGCCTTCAATCATCGTTCATTTCTCCTTTTTCTTAACATTGGGTGGTTGTTAAATTCTGATTACAATGCTCGAAAAATTTCCGGTTTCAGGGCTATCTTTCCCGCCAGGGCCTCATCAATAAGCCGTAACGTCTTTTCTTTATCCTTCGGCAGCCTTGCCTTAATGGGAAGATAATTTGAAGCATGATTGGCATGGAAAAGCCCTTTCGAAAGCTCCGTGGCATCAATCATGGTTTTGAGTTCTTTTAGCATTTCATCCGGTTCAAGCAGGGGGAATTCTCCAATTTTAAAATCCCGATACAATGGCGTGCCTGGAATGAGCATCAGCGTCAGGGCGCCAACATATTCCGGATCAATGGCGGAAAGGACCCGTCCGGTTTCACGGGCATGGACCGTCGACCGAGATGGACCGGCAATGCCCAATAGCACGGTAATGGACAGCTTGATTCCCGCTGCTTTTGCTTTTTTGCCCATTTGGATCATCTCTAAGGATGTGGCGCCTTTGTTGATTTTTTTCAACGTGACATCGTCTCCGGTCTCAAGGCCCATGTATAGGATACCCAGGCCGTGTGCTTTGAGTTCTTTGAGTTCCTCAAGGGTTTTCATTTTAAGGCTCTTGCAATTGGCGTACGCCCCCACACGGGTAATCCAGGGGAGCTGCCGTTCAATTTCCAGCAGGATATTCAGAAGCCTTTTTTGGGGAACGATGAGAGCATCTCCGTCACAAAGGAATATGCGGCGCTGTCGCTGACAATGAGTCGCCGCAAAGGCGATATCGTCCATGATAACGGCGTCCGGTTTTATACGAAACCGTTCTCCTTTGTATGCACCGCAGAATGTGCATTTATTGCGGGAACACCCTACGGTGACCTGCAGCAGAATGCTGTTGGCTTCACTGGGCGGCCGAATGATATTTCCTTCGTAATGCATAGGAATGGTACTCCCAAACGAAATGAAATTCAAAAGATCTTAACTGAATTTAAAACTTTTATGCAACCATTTTTCTCAAGCCAAATCATTTTGTTTACGATCATTTGAGGTATAAAAAAAGGTTCGGAATATGTTCATGATTGTTTTTTCTTAGCCAAAGCGTTTACATTTGTTGTATAAGTTTGATACGGTTGCAGACATTAAAAAAATAAAATGCCAAGCGTGCCCTATGATACTGCATCTATGTCTATTTGTTGTCGGATTTTTAATGCTCTATTACGGCGCCGGCTGGCTGGTCAAAGGATCGTCGAGCCTGGCGCGTAGTATGGGGTGGACCCCCCTCGTCATCGGCCTAACCGTCGTAGCATTCGGGACTTCTGCTCCGGAACTGGTGGTTAGCGTCGTATCTTCCATTAAAGGCAAAAGCATGATCGCCGTAGGGAATGTCATCGGGAGCAACATCTGCAACATCGCACTGGTGCTCGGTTTGTCGGCTTTGATACAACCGATCAAGGGCAACCGGTCAGTATTCCAACGAGACATACCGATAATGCTCGGTGTATCTTTTTACCTTTTGCTGATTTCGCTGAATTCGGAAATCGGAAGGCTCGAAGGCGTGTCTCTCTTCGGCGGTATTATTTTGTATACCGGTTTCAATTATTATATCGCCATAAAGGAAACCCGGAATGAAGTCCATGATGAAAATGTTGTTTTCGTTCATGCCGCGGAAGGCATCGAATATATAACTTCCGGAACTCGGCAGGTGGTGTGGATCGCGGCGGGAATTATCGTCGTTGTTGCGGGTGCTGAAATTCTCATTGATGCGGCGGTGGCCATCATGAAGACATTCGGCGTCAGCGAAAAATTTATCGGCCTGACCATTGTGGCACTGGGAACTTCCCTCCCGGAACTTGCCACCTCCGTCGTCGCCGCCTTGAGAAAAGAAATGGACATCAGCATCGGCAATCTTGTAGGAAGCAACGTTTTCAACATCCTCAGCGTTCTTGGCGCCGCAGCCCTGGTAAGACCCATACCCATTCCCGGCGGTTTTGTTCGAAGCGGCCTGTTGATCGATTACCTCTTTATGATGTTTGTCAGTTTTTTGCCGTGGCTGATGATGAGAAAGACATGTGCTGTTACGCGCAAAGACGGTGTACTTCTCATTTCATGTTACGCGGGATATATTCTTTATTTACTCATCAAAAACTGATGGTTTTTTACTGCACCAACCGGCATGCTTCCCCCAAGCCTCTCTTCAAACTCTTTAAGGTCGAATATCTATCGTGGGATACAGCCCTTTTTGGGGACCCTTTCCATAGGGATGAATAATATTAAAGGATAAATCCTGCCCCATCTGAGCATGCCCCTTGCTTCGTTTTCCGTCAAAAAAAGCGCCGTTGGATTCCAGGATATGCTCGATTCGGTGTTTGAAGGCTCCAATGAAGTGAGATCCGCTGCCCTGAAATCTCATGGCGCCCAGTGTCAACCTTTTCTTGACCCTGGAGAGTTTCTTAAAGGAAACGGCATGATCTTTAAGATCTTCAACATTTCTGATATACCCCCAAACGACATGGTCTTCCGGTATTTTTAAAGGTTCATCCAGATCGATGATGGTGTGAGGCATAATAATACACCGTTCACCGATCTCGAGTAAAGATTCCGAAGTTCCCCGTAAAAATGAATTGAACCCGACAAAAACGTTTTTCCCTAAGCGGGCATGTATGATTTTTCCTCCGTGAGCCGTAACATTGTTGCCTTCTAAACGGGAATCGATGATATAGCAATTTTCCTGGGCATTGGCGCCCTTTCCCAGCCAGGCATTTTCAAGGTATGCCCGCTGGGCCACTAAAACATTTTCACCGATGGTGCTGTCTCCTTTGACCAACGCATAACGATTCAACGATGCACCGCGCGGAATTGCAATAGGGGCTTTTAAATTCACGACCTCAAAGATTTTCTGAAAATCCGTTTTGCGATCTCGTATAAAGTCGATAAATATGCCCCTTGGCGGAATACCCGGTTCCAAGGAGATATATTTTTTAAGCACTTTATTTGAAAAAGAATACCGAAAGTCGAAGATATCCTTTGCCTTAACCCATATCGTGCCGGGTTCAACATAGTGGTGAGACAACTCCCCCATCTGCACGTAAGAAAAGGCGCCGATTACGGAGTCGTGGAGCGTTGTGAGGTCCACTGTTGCAAATGGACCGATAAAACATCCTTCCACCGGAGCGCCATGAATGTTGGCGTAATGCATGGACGCCGTATTTTGGATGAAAAACTCCTCCGGAATTTCCGGATCGTGAGAATAACAGTGTACCAGGGTTTTGATCAGATAGGCATCTTTGATACGAATTGTTTCGTCATCGTAAACAGGAACTTCAAATCCCTGGAAATGAAACCGGTCCCCTTTGGCTTTCAGTTCATCTCCCCGGACATCGCTTTTATAGAGCACCGCATGGTCCACCGTACATCTTCCTGAAAAATAACTTCCGGAAAGATTTGATCGAAAGAATCGAAAATGAAACGGCTGGCGGGGGGTAATTCCGTAA
This sequence comes from Desulfobacterales bacterium, assembly GCA_037381105.1. Lineage (GTDB taxonomy): Bacteria > Desulfobacterota > Desulfobacteria > Desulfobacterales > UBA11574 > UBA11574. The sequence goes on along the minus strand of JARRRC010000030.1, from coordinate 4,757 downwards.
AATGCGTAAAATTTCACCAATCGGTTTAATGGAACCGTAGATCGAACAAAGGGGGCTGCATCGAATTGAAAATCCCTTAGATTCACATTGATGCGGTCAATGATTCGATCGATCAGATTTCCAAGATGTTTCATGTGTTCACCTCCGAATTCCGTATGATTTATATCTGCTTAGGTGAGCTGAACCTAAATTGAGCGATTGTCGAGGTTGCCGCATATACAAGGAAGATGATGTTCCGCTATAGTCAACTATGCGGAACGTCATCTGACGCAGTAGATGCGGAAAGATCGGCAATCCCGAAGGGTTTCAAATTTTAAAAAGATAAAAATAAAAGATTCTATCAAAAATAAAATATATTTTATCCCCTTTTTTAAAATTTGAAACGCTCAGTTTAGGTTAAAATCAGTCGCCATCAGATTCCAGTCCGAATCTTTTTATTTTGCGCCACAGGGAAACCCGGTCGATACCCATGATTCTCGCGGCCTTGGTTTTATTCCCCTCGCATTTATCGAGAACCCATTTTATGTAATTTTTCTCCTGTTCCTCCAGGGTGGGCACCTCTTGATCATGCCGGCGATAGGTTTCAATCGAAAGATTGCCGATGTATTCCGGCAATTCGTCGACGGTGATTTCCGGCCCGTTCGTCAGCGCAACGGCCCGTTCGATGACATTCTCCAACTCTCTGATATTTCCCGGCCATCCATACTGGCAGAGCAGGTCCATACATTCTTTTTGAATCGTCTGGACATCCTTGTTCATGTCCTTGCTTTTTTGGAATAAAAAGTGATACGCCAAGAGCGGGATATCGCCGTTCCGCTCGGTAAGGGAAGGAAGTTTTATGGTGATGACATTCAACCGGTAAAATAAATCCTGTCGAAAATGGCCCCTTGCCACATCTTCCTTCAGATCCCGATGGGTGGCCGCGATAAAGCGAACATCCACGGGAACGGATGTTTCGCCACCCACCGGTAAAATCTCTTTTTCCTGAATGACGCGCAATAGTTTTACCTGCATGCTCAGGGGCATATCCCCGATCTCATCCAGAAAAACCGTCCCGCCGTCTGCTACCTTGACCAACCCGGCCTTGGCCTTTGTAGCGCCGGTAAACGCATCCTTTTCGTGACCGAACAGCTCATTGGCCATGAGTTCTTCAGTAAATGATCCGCAGTTAAATGCGATGAATTCTTTCTCTGAACGGGGACTGAGCCGGTGGATGGATCGTGCGACCAGCTCCTTGCCGGTTCCGCTTTCGCCGAGGATCAAAACATTGATGTCCGAAGGGGCGATCTGGTGAATGGTTTTTTGAACTTCCATCATAACCTTACTCTGCCCGACAATTTCGGAAATCTTTCCCTGCTTTTTGAGTGTTTCTCTAAGCTCAATGTTTTCAAGCCGAAGCCGCCGCTTCAACAGCGCCTCCTTGGTAATCTGGCGAACTTCTCCGATTTTATAGGGTTTGGCGATATAATAATAAGCACCGTCATGCATGGCCTGAACCGATGTTTCAATGGTGGCGTAGCCGGTAATCATAATGACTTCCGTATAAGGCTGAAGCTCTTTTGTTCTGTGTAACACCTCCATGCCGTCCACTTTTTCCATTTTCAAATCGGTGATCACCAGGTCGAAATTTTGTGATTGAAGCAACTCAATCGCCTTATTGCCGTTGTTTACGGAAATAACATCGTAACCGGCTTTGATCAGAATATGCTCGAGGTTTTTTCTCGCAATATCCTCATCTTCAACAACAAGAATTATCTCTTTTTTTCCTTCCACATTCATGCTTTTTATAATTCCGGCTGTTCGTTCTGGTGATACGGCAGAAAACAGGTAAATGTCGTTCCCTTTCCCATTTCACTGGAAACGGATATATTGCCGGCATGTTGCTCCATGATGCCGTAAATAATAGAAAGTCCCAGTCCCGAGCCCTTGCCGACTTCTTTTGTGGTGAAAAAAGGGTCAAAAATCTTTGAGATGATTTTTTCATCAATCCCTTCACCCGTGTCGATCACCTGGAAAGAAAATCCATTTCTGTCCCATTCATTTTTCGCCCTGATGGTAATTTCTCCGCCGTCTTTCATGGCATGCACCGCATTGACAATCAAATTTATCAACACCCGTTCTATTCTCTGCGGCCCTAAAATGGCCTGGATATTTTCGGGGACATCGATATTAAATTTTATATTATCAGGCACTTGTGATTTAACCTGTCGAACGGCACTGTCCACCAGATCTTTAAACATCACCTGTTTTAAGGTCAACGATCGTTCTCTGGCAAACTCTAAAAGCGAACGGACGATTTCTTTACCCCGTTCCACCTCTTTTTCAGCGCCGATCAGCAGTTCTTTTTTATATTCCAAGTCGTTTTCCTCCAGTTCCTCGATCAGGATCTGAAGTGAGGTGGATATATTGTTGAGGGGATTATTCAGTTCATGAGCCACACCCGAGGTCAGTCTCCCCAGAGAAGCCAGCTTCTGAGCCTGTACGAGCTGTTTGCTCCGCTTGTTGAGCTCATTGATCATATTGTTGAGACTGGTCACCAGAGATTCAAATTCATCGCCGGTCTTTATTTCCGGAATATTATTAAAATCTCCGCTGGCGATTTTGGTGATGGCGTTCTCAATGGTTTTCAGGGGGCGGTTGACGTTGAAAATCAAAAAAAGGGCAATGGAAACAGACAGGATAAAGACAGGTATCAGCGCCAAAAAATGGATCGTCTTTGATTTACTGATCAGATTTCGAACGAATTGGCTCTCTTTCGTAACGATTTTTTCCAGCTCGCTGGTAAGAATTCTTCCCTGCATTCGAATGCGTTCGATAGTCTTAGGGGGAACCAGTAAATGCCCTTCTTCCTGGAGTTTTAAAAGATCGTCGAGTGATTCTCTGTATTTGACCACTTCGCTGATCCTTTCATCGAGATTTTTGGCCAAAGTGTATTTTGAGTATCGGGTCAATATATTACGGAGAATATCCTCTGCCCGACGAACATAATTCAGGGCTTCGATAATGTTCTTTTTATCAAAGGTCAGAAAATAATTTTTCTCGTACCGGCGGGCTTCAAGGATGGTGTTTAAAAGGTCGTACTTTCTTTCGATAATCTGGATCTTCTGATTGAGAATATACTGGCTGTAATAACTGCGCGCCCATATCAGCGCACTGATACCGATAAAGATGCCAAAAGCTAAAAATATTTTTCCTCTGATGCTGATCTTCATTGCCGAGTATGATGGTGCACCGGATATGGCTGGGTAAATTTGTTATCAGGTATAGTAGGGCATTGCGACTTGGCAGAACACCTTTTTTACGCCGGGGATGTTGACCGCGATCTCGTTGATCTGCCGGGTTAAGTCGTTCTGATAGGCTTCACCGATATGTTGCTGCAATGCCGGACTGATATAACCGGATTTTTTTCTTTTCTGGGGCGCGACCGTTACATGGACGTCCCCGTTTTTAACAAAAACTTCGGCGTCACATACACGTTGCAGGGCCGCCCGCATACGGCTTGCAATGGCAAGATCGTCCACAGCCTGTTTCGATTCATCGGTGGTCCGGTAGCTGCGGCTCCGTGCCGCAAGACAAATGATTTCACAGGCGTCTTCAATTGTCAAGTTTCCGATATTAATTACAATATCATAAAGTTTGGGATCGTGGATATCTGTCTTGTAAAGATACCGGGTCCAGTGGGTCCGATTTTTATCTTCATTTTCAATGATCTCGACCGCCGCCTCTTTTGTTACATTTTCCCGGTTTTGCAGCAGTTTGATCCGATCATCTAAATCGGCAATGATCCTTACCTTGAGCACCTGGGGAATCTCGGTCAGCAAGAGATGACCGGCATGGCCGTGATAGACCACATTTCCTTTCCTGACATATTCCAAAAGTGCAGCCTTGATGTATTCAAGATACCGTTCTTTGCCGTGGACCATCCGCTCGAGAATGTTGGGAGCATCATTGAGCGAATGAATCAGTTTTCTTTCCGAAACATTAAAAAGCTGGGCGGCCTCGACCAGAATTTCCCGGCTGACACATTCATACCCCAGCATTTTAGCCGTCTTTTCAGCAATCTCCTGGCCGTGGCTGAAACTTCCTCGAGAAATGGTGATCACCGCCATTATCCCTTACCCCCTATAATGCGCCTTTTCCAAAGCTGTTACGAAATGCCGAAAGCACGAAAATATATTGTTTTTCGTGCTTTCATGACAATTATTCTCTTTCACGTTAATTTTCTTGTGTCGTCCGATCAAGGTGATGGCTACTGAATTCCATAAAAGAAATAGAGAATGGTCAACTCGACCGCTAAAAAGATGGCCGTCATAATGACTCCCGCTTTGGCATAGTCTACGGTTCGATAACCGCCGGGTCTCATAACGAGCGCGTTGACCTGATGCGTCGGGAGAACGAATGTATTGGAGGCCGACAATCCCACGACCAGCGCCGCCATTCGCGGATCTCCGCCGGCCATGACCGCCATGTTCATGCACAATGGAACGAGAAGCACCGTTGCGCCGACATTGGAAATCACCAAGGTAAAAAATGAAGTCATAATACCCACGGCCGCCAGCAGAACGATGGGCGAAGGATGACCCAGCATACCGAGAACGAATTTTGCAATAAATGCCGCAGTGCCGGTTTTTTCAAAAGCAATGCCTAAAGGAATCAGTCCGGCCAGAAGAAATACCGTCATCCAGTCAACGGCGCGATAAGCTTCATCCACAGAAAGCACGCCGGTGATAATCATGCCCAAGGCTCCGGACATTAGC
>JARRRC010000029.1:8897-22900 GCA_037381105.1 Desulfobacterales bacterium | reverse complement strand
ATCAACTGGGAATAGCCCTTCCTCAGCTGCAGGAGCGTACATCAAAACTTCGGGAATTAAGCAGCGTCTATCAGCGGCTTGTAACCTCCCTAAAGAAAAAGAAAATCTTGGAAAAAGAAGAAGCCCTTTTGAAAGAAAAAGAGCAGACGCAGCAGCAGATAACACTATCGAAGAACCCGCCGTATTCCTTAAGTTTTTATGACACGATTCTCGACAAATTGATTTCCGACGAAAATAAGAAAGAGACGGCCATTTTGGGAGTCAGCCTGGCGGAGAAGGCTTTGGAAGACGCCAGGTCAAAGCTGGATGAAAGCCGTCAGGATTTGCGAAAGGACAAAGAAAAACTTGAGGCAATAGAACCCGGAAAAGATGCTTCGAAACTGAAATGGGCCTTCGCCCAAGCTCAACTGAAACTGGAAATTTCCCAGGCGATTTTCGATTTACAAAAAACAACCAAGCAAAATCTTTCGATCGAGGTTAATCTTTCCAAACAGTATTCTGATGTGACACAGCAAAACCTCATCTGGGTCAGAAAAAACTTGCATTTTGACAACGCTGATCTGGAAAAGCAGATCGAAGCCATCAATCGGAGCAGGGCCGAACTTCAAAAGCGACTGAACGATCAGCTCGCCGGCCAGATAAAAGTGGAAAACGCCTGGCTTCACGCCCAGGAAAGACTCGCGAACGCCGGGAAAAAGACAGATATTCGATTGGCCAAGGCCAGATTAGAAGCAGCCGACGCCGACCGGGAAGCCTCCCAGAGACTTCTGGAACAGTCAGAAGATATGCTGAACCTTTTAAATCAGCAGGAACAGGTGTGGAAAAATCGTTACGCGATTGTTAAAGGCGGAGTGGCCAGCGAAAAAATCCAAACCTGGAAAAAAGAGATCGAGGCCGGCAAAGTAAAAATCGAACGCATCGTGAGGCTTCAGGAAAGCTACCAAAACAGTCTTCAGCCTCAAATCACATCTTTGGAAAAACAATTATCGGATCAAGGGTATTCTAAAGATTTACGGCGCGAGCTGGAAAATCGATTGAGTGCGTTAAGGAGAGTGGAAAGGGGTGGTCTCGAATACTTGTCGATGCTGCAAACAACCTTACAGTTGGATCAGCGGCTTCTGGATGAGATTGCCAACAGGCGAGAACACATCCATTTGTGGACAAAACTGGTTGGCTTTATAAGCCAAATTAAAAACATATGGAATATGGAATTGTGGGTGATCGATGACCAAGCTGTGACCGTCAAAAAGCTGATCATGGCCCTGATCACTTTAATCATCGGCCTCATTTTCATCAAAAGAATTATTTCTCTCTGGGTCCGGCGTTTATTAATTCGCACTCACATGAAAGAAACCACGACGGCGGCTATTGAGAAGATTACCAACTATATTATCGTATTTTTAATTGTTCTCTTTGCCCTGCGCGTGGTCAACATTCCTTTGACGTTGTTTACATTCTTGGGCGGTGCCGTAGCCATCGGCGTCGGCTTCGGGGCTCAGAACCTGATCAATAATTTCATCAGCGGTTTTATTATTATGGCGGAACAACCGATAAAAATCGGGGACCTGATTGAAATCGAAGGGAACTTTGCCATGGTAGAGGAGATTGGTGCACGGTGTACGCGAATTCGCACCGGCGGCAATGTTCAAATCTTGGTACCCAACAGCAGTTTCCTCGAGAAAAATATCGTTAACTGGACCCTTTCGGACAAAGAGGTCAGGGCGAACATTACGGTAGGGGTTATCTACGGATCTCCGGTTCGCGAAGCAGAACGCATTTTGCTTCAGGCCGCCGACGAGCATAAAAGGGTAAAGAAGGCTCCAAAACCTTTTGTACTTTTTAACGATTTCGGGGATAATGCCCTGATCTTTAATCTTTACTTCTGGATCAGCATGAACCGTATCATGGATCGTCGCATCATTGAAAGCGATATCCGTTTCCATGTTGACGAACTGTTCCGCAAGGCGGGAATCGTCATTGCATTTCCCCAGCGGGACGTCCACCTGGATACTCAGAGGCCCTTGGAATTTCGTCTTTTAAAAGATCCGGGCGAGCCCAATGCAATCGCAAAAGAGTAAATTCCGGTCCCATATGTTTGCATGAACTATAAAGTTGTCTTTAAATTATCAAAGATAGAGCGCTTATGTCGATTGGACGACAATATAATTATTTTTAGTGCCGAATTGATTGATGCGTGATTGATTGTTTTCGGGATCATTTTTCCATTGCCTTTTTTCATGGGATGGATTTTTGGATTCCACTGGTTGAAATCCCCCATTAATATAACCTCTTTGGCATCGGGAGACTTCAGGGAAAAGGTTACTTTACGTCTTTTGGCTTTGGGCTTCGATTTTATTGCAGACATGGATTACCTCCTTTTAATAAAGATACATCAACCACTGCCATTCAGGTTATCAACACAAAACCAAAACGCTTTTAGTTGATGACACCTGGAGACGGATGTCACGCTGTTCCCAAGACATCGATATTTCTGATCGATAGCTACGCTCGATCCGTCATGATGGGGAGTAGATGTAATAATGTTGAAATAATGTATAAGATGCTGGATTTCAGGCTAAACGCAGCTGGTTTTCATTCAAACTCAAGGTGAGGATACGAAAAAAATATATTCGTTTCCTCCATGTTATTGCAATATATTATACAATTTCTTTTTTATCAATCAACAATAAAAAAATCCGTGGCAAGATCGTCTCCTGGGGGCATTCGGACCTCAATTGGTCGAAATCATTTTGACGATCATTGGAGGTCAGACTTTCGCTCCATCAGGGTTTCACCGGACTAGACCGCTTCATTTTGACAACTAATGGTGCATGTGCTAAAAACCCATTCCTTAACAAAAAAGATCATCCATTAAGTTCAATACTTATTCGGTTGACGGAACCAGACACGGAGGTTAAGCTTACCGCATGTCAACAAAACTCGGTTTTCAGAGAAAATTTTCGGCACTACTGGTTTACGGCAGGCCCCCGCTTGTTTTCGGAGGCATGCTTTGCGCCTTTGTGGTCATGTGGACCCGCAACCCGATAATCTATACTTTAGGGGTGATGCTGCTTTTTATTTCAATGAGCTTTGATCTGATCGACGGGTGGATGGCCACCCGTTTTCAGTTGCACTCCACATTGGCACATCTTACCGACCGGGTCATGGATAAAATTGTCTATTCGATCATTTTCCCGCTGGTGGCGGTGGGCGCCATGTGGCGTCTTCTATTTACCTCGGGTGCCGGTACCAAAGCCGAATTGCTTCACAGTATTTTTGTTCTGATTCTTTGCGTAACGGTTTTGATTCGTGATAATTTTGCCTATTTTATACGTTTTTTCGCCATGCGGACAGGACCGGAACCGGAAGTAAAGGAGTTCACACGGCTCAGAACCATTGTGGCTGCACCTGTCGGTACGCTCTTGTATGCACATTCCTTTTTTGTAACCGGGGGCCCGAGCTTCAAGATTTACGCTTGGATTTCCTGGCTGGGGAATTTGCATTTGCGCGTTTTATTTTTAATCGAGATTATCTTCCTGATTATAAATTTTGGATCTATCGCTGCATATTGCCGGAAATACGGAACCTATTTTCTGGATGAGATCTGTGATGAGGATGAACGATTGCGGCGGAACATTTTGTCCTTTTTCCCCAATGCATTGACCATTATGAATGCGATGATGGGCCTTTTGGCGGTCCTTTTTGCATATCAGAATCGTATTCGCGAGGCCTACCTTTTTCTGATCGGAGCCGCCATCTTCGACAAACTCGACGGAGCTCTGGCTCGAAAACTGGGACTGACGGAACCGTTTCGTGAAAAAGAACGATCATCTCGAATCACCTTCGGAGGCATTCTTGACGACATCGCCGATGCCGTCAGCTTCTGTATTGTTCCGGCCTGGATTTTTTATTTGTCGCTGGGGGAGGTGTCGGATCCTTTCATCCGGCAACTACCCGTTGGACTGGTTGCATTGCTTTATGCATTTTTCGGAATTTGCCGGTTGATTTATTTTACTTTTGACAAAACCCCAATCCCCGGATTTTTTAAAGGCATGCCGACGCCTGCGGCCGCATTGCTGGTGACGGCGCCGTTAATCATGTTCAATCAGGCTGTTGGTGCAGACTCGGAATGGATGCGCTATTGGGGGGTTTTTTGTTTCGGGTTGATGATTTTTGCAGGGATTATGATGAATCTTTATCGCGTGCATTATCTGCATCTCGGCCGTTTTATGGACAGGCATTTCTGGTTCGGTCGTTTGAATATGCTGTTGCTGATCATCTCCATTTTTACCCCTTATCTGGGATATATCGCTTTAATCTATATGTTTTTTTACGTCCTCTCACCACTGGTTACCCGACACCTTTCGCGAAAGCGAACATAAGCCACCGAATTTAACAGGGTCGAGACTTCCTAAAATTAACTCGTAAATCAATTTGATGATTGAAGCGTACCCTGCAGTCCCGCAAACGGGATTCCGACACATAACACAGGCGGACAAGTCCGCTGCGCTCCAACAAGCTGGCTGCGGGTTAGTGAACGCTAATGCCGGTTCACAGGTTTGATACCGAGTTTCTCGATTTGCCGTCGTTTACCAGTTGTTTCGGATCGGATAAAATTTTACGATTTGCATGGCGCAGCCGACTCACAAAAAGAGGTGGCTTTTCAGGTATAAATATTGTAAGTCAGAATCCATATTTCACCGATGGTAGAGATATTAAAACTCAGTCGAATCATAAAAACAATTATTGAAATAAATATGCTATGATAGTTCTTGGTTTTGTTTACGATCAATCGATGTGTGAGTTTCACGGACATGGTTGAAGAAATCAAACGGATCAGCTCCGGAAGGAGCTCGGTGTCAATAACGGAGGGAGGATGCTATGAAAATGTTTCAAAAACCCGTATGGATGGCAGCAGCATTCGCGATGATCGCTCTTTTTGCCTGCGTAACCATAAACATCTATTTCCCGGCAGAAAAGGTTAAATCTGCTGCCGGGGATATCGTGAATGATATCCGTGGGAAAAAGCCGGATCAAAAAGAGAACCAATCTAAAAATGATGATGCTTTTTTACCGGAAATCAGGATCGCCGTCTCTTTATCCAGTGCATGGGCCGATGACGTGACCGGCGTTTCCAATCCAACCATTCGTGCGCTGAAAGAGAAGATGAAAGCCCGGTTTCGAGCATTGAAACCCTATTATGAAAAAGGCGTTCTGAAAGAAGGGGACAACGGCTATCTTTCAATCATAAACACCGGCGGATTAAATCTCAAGGAGAAAAGAGACCTTAACGGCCTCGTGGATGCAGAAAACAACGACCGTAAAACGCTATACCGGGAAGTGGCCAAAGCCTTGAAAATAGATCCAAGTCAGATTGACCGAATCGCAAGGATCTTTGCCAAGGAATGGCAGAAACCTGTTCGATAGGATTTGACACAAGTCAATGTAACGGGTCTGTTTAGCTCCTTGCATACCAACGATTGAGTGTTCAGTGTTCAGGGGTTCAGTGTTCAGTAAGGGCGATTAAAAACGCTGTGAACGGATTTTCGAACGAGATCGGATAATACCACGCCCAACACCACAGTGATGGTGGACTGTAAACAGGGGGGATCGGCCTCCTGAACGCTGAACACTGGACACCGAACACGTTCTCAATTGGGGAAGTTATGAAAAATCTTTTTGCATTTTTAGATAACATATTGGAGACATTCGGTGCAAAAACCGCATATTTTCATCCGGTGTTTAAGGCATTGGCTGCCGTTGTCGTATCATATTTGGCCTGGATCATATTAAAGCGCATGCTTTTGTCCATGGAGAAAAAAACAGAAAAAAATAATTTCGTTAAAATCAACATTCAGATTTTCAGCGTTTTTCGGAGAGTACTGTTTTATGCCCTTATATTGATTACCGGAACCTATCTTATCAAATTGATCGGCATCGGGTTTTTGGAAAATGTATTTCATGCGTTCATGATCTTGCTTTTGGCAGGGCCCGCAAAAGACGGCCTTTTAATTTTATTCGGATATCTTGAAAAGAATATTATCGACAAAACAAAGACCAAAGTGGACGATATTCTTTTCGACCTTTTTCATAAATTTTCAGGAGCCATTATTTATGCGACTGCCGCTATCCTGGCATTGGACACCCTGGGGATCAACGTCATGCCCTTTGTTGCGGGTGCAGGGGTGGCCGGTATCGCCGTCGGCTTTGCCGCCAAAGACACTTTGTCCAACCTTATCGCCGGTGTGCTGCTGATTATCGATCGTCCCTTTGAAGTGGGTGATCGGATCGAGGTATGGAGCGCTCCGGTGGAAAGCGCCACATGGGGCGATGTCGTCGATATCGGTCTCCGAGCGACGAAGATTAAGACCACTGATAATATTGTGATCATTATCCCCAATAATGAAATCATGAAACGGGATATCGTCAACTACACGATTATTTCAACGAAGATCAGGGTTCGCATCAATGTCGGCGTCGCCTATGATGCGGATATCGAAAAAACAAAGGGCTTGATCTTAAGTGTCGCAGACTCCGTGGACTGGATTTCAAAATCTCCTGAACCCAAAGTGGTGGTCAGAAGCTTCGGCGAATCGTCGGTGGATCTTCAGCTCAGAGTCTGGATTGATGATGCGCGAAAGCGTATGGATACGATTTCCCATGTCACCGACAAAATCAAGGCGACTTTTGATCAACACGGCATTGAGATCCCCTATCCAAAACGCGACATTACCGTCACCCGGCGGGCCGCACCGAGCGTGGAATCCCGGCAACCGTCTACGAAGGATAAAATACTTGATTTGAAATGATATTCACGTTAATAATTAAAATTTGACCGAAATACTTGCAAAAGACTTTTTACAAGCTTGTTACGTTTAATCGAACAAAATTTTTCCTCAAAACGTTTTATGAAACTCACAATAAACGACGTTGCCCGGTGTCTTCGTCTTCCGGTCAGCACCGTTGAGCGCTGGATTCGCCAGGGCAGGTTGCCTATACAAAGAACCGACGACGGTTATATATTTAATGAATCGGCTCTGGAAAAATGGGCGGCAATGTACAAGCTTCCATTTTCACTGCCTGAAGAAGTCAGTGAAACGACACAGCAGACAAAAACGGATAATCTTCTGCCTGCAATGAAGCGAGGGGGGCTCTTATATAATATTAAAGGAGAAGATGTTGAGACGGTATTGAAAAACGGCGTGGAAAACATTCATATGTTGTCTCATAATATCAAAGACACGGTGTATCGGGGATTGCTAGAACGGGAGCATATGGCGCCAACGGGCATCGGCAAAGGGGTCGCCATTCCCCACCCCCGGGATCCTTTAAAGGATATGATTTCGAATGCTTTAATCTCCACCTGCTTTCTTGAGACGCCTGTCGATTTTCATGCGGTGGACGGCATGCCGGTGTTTGTGATGTTCATCCTTTTGAGTCCGTCAACAAAAACCCACTTACATCTTCTTTCAAGCCTTTCATTTTGTATTCGTAACAACCCGTTTGTGGAATTTTTAAAAACCGCTCCGGATTCAAGGGCGTTTTTTTCATACATTTCGGATTTTGAAAACCGGCTCGTAAAAGGAGATCGTTTTTAGGTAGTGGTAAAATGCGCATTTTAAAATGGTGGCGGTATCCTGGGAACTGGCCTATTTTTCGGTTTGATGATCGACTTCTGCTCATATTTATGGCCGCCATCGTAGGGTGTTTTTCCGGTTTGGCCTCCGTGGCGCTCAATCGAAGCCTTGTGATGATGGCGGATTGGCTTGATCATTATCGCCATTACTGGTGGGTTTTTGTGCTTCCCGGCGTCGGGGCTGCCCTTTCTTCTTTGTTTTTGGAAAAGGTCGTCAAGGAAGGGGCCGGACACGGCGTGCCGGAAGTGATTTACAGCGTATCCAGGCACGGCGGCCTTTTGAGATTCCGATCAAGCTTTACCCGGCTGATATCGAGCTGTCTGACCATCGGCAGCGGCGGGTCCGCGGGTCCCGAAGCACCGGTCGTTATCAGCGGAGCGGCTATCGGGTCAAATATCGCGAGATATTTTTCATTAAACGATCGCCAGCGGGTAACGCTCGTAGGCTGTGGCGCCGCCGGAGCGATCGGCTCCATCTTCAACGCCCCCATTGCCGGCATGGTTTTTGCCATTGAAGTGATCGTGGGCGAATGGAAGGCGGTCAATATCGCCCCCATCGCCATTGCTTCGGTATTCGGCGTGGAAATCAGCCATATTCTTCAAGGAGACCAGATTCCCTTCGGCCATCACGTGTTCAAGATCGATTATTTGAACATCGCTGCCAGTATCGGTCTGGCTGTTCTTTCAGCAGGGGCCAGCCTCTTTCAGACGTACCTGTTGAGATCCATGCATACCGTATCCCACAAGGTGACCGCCCCGTTATGGATTCGGGCCGCTATAGGCGGATGCGCGGTGGGGGTCATCGGGTTGTTTCTTCCGGTGGTTTTAGGAGAAGGGTACCATTCTATCCATATGATGATTACGGATAGATACCATCAGGTTCTCCTCATAGTGGCACTGGCCTCATTTGCAAAAATTGCCGCCACCGCACTGACCCTGGGGTGGGGCGGGTCCGGAGGAATATTCGCACCATGTTTAGTTGTGGGAAGTCTGGTCGGTGTGACGTACCACCACTTTCTCGCCCTGTTTTGGCCGCCGTCCATATCATTGGGCAACGAAGGATATTATGCACTGTTGGGGATGGCAGGAATGATCAGCGGTATGCTGCAGGCGCCATTGACAGGAATTTTTCTGATCATCGAGATAACCCACGGGTGGGAGGTGATCATCCCTGCGATTATCGTGTCGGTGTTGACGACCACGATTTGCCACTATTTTGAGCCGGCATCCTATTACTTAAGGGACCTTGTGGAACACGGGCATTTATTAAGACCCGGCACCGACGCACGGATTTTGTCCGATTTAAATATCTCGGAGCTCTTGGAAAGGGATTGTATCATTGTCCATCCGAGTATGCTTTTAAGAGATTTTATCGGCATTATTAAACAGTCACATCGAAATTATTTCCCGGTAGAGGATGAAAAAACCGGTGAATTTTTAGGGATTATCCATTTGGATGATATTCGACCCTATTTGTTTGATCCGGTGATGTACGATACCGTATTTTTGGGACAGATTATGAAAGCCCCTGTTGAAGTGGCTTACCCGGATGACGACGTGTTGGATGTGGTTCGCAAAATGGAAGCAAAGGGCCTGTATTCCATGCCGGTGGTGGTGAACAACAGATTTATGGGGCTGATTTCCAAGGCAACCATCTTGGATAAATATCGAAAAGAGCTCATGGTTCAGACGTGCCGATCAATCTAGTCTCAAGTTTAGCCTCCTAAAATAGCAATAAAGCCTTCTATTCCGCCTATGCCGTATGGCGGATGATACCGCAGGCCAAAAGCCCCGCAGAGGGCTGGACCGACCTGCTGCATGATAGCAGCTTTGCTGAAAATTGGGGGTGCGAAATTCATGTATTAAGTCAAGCCTTGGCAATAAAAAGATAGGTGCCTGATTTTTCATTAGGCTCTCTTGCATTCAGATTCCGGAGCTATTATATTTATTGGTTAACGGATGACCTTCCGGAAATTAATGGGAAGTTAAATATAAAAAGCAGATCGGTCTATCGAGCCGATGCCTGGAACGAATAAAAAGGAGCGACAAATGGAGCATCAACTACTTCATATTTTTGGAAATAATCCTTCCGGAAGAGAAACCCTGTTTCAATCGATCCATTTCTGTAAAATGGTCGGGGCTTTTCCGGTGGTATACATTCCCAGGACCACAAAATTTTTAATGTATTTTGATAACGACGTGGTTCAGGTGGATCTCGACGCTTCCTATCTCGCTTCACCGGATACGGCGGAAGAACATGCCTCAGAGATTTTGGCCCAAGCCGGACTGGAACCCAGATTCCTGGAACCAAAGCATTATACGGCTTCGACCCTGCCGGACATTCATACCAATTTTAACTACATGTGCTGTCCCAGAAGCATCACCGACATGTCTTCAAAAATCGGTCTCGGATACATCGGTCCTCGGGTGCGGCGGGTTGTAAAAGCTGCCAGATTTTCGGTGTTAATCACAGGCCCTGTCTTTAAGCCGTGGAATAGCATCACGGTATTTTTCGGCGGGTCTCAAAATGCGGTCAAAGCGCTTCAGCTCGGATTCCATATCGCCAGAACTTCGGGCATACCGATGGATCTTTTCACACGGATTGGTAAGTCTTCAAAGGAAGAATACCAGAAGGTGATTCAGGAAAAAAATCTTGAAAAAGACATGGAGCTTTACGTTAATCAATGGCATTTTTTTGAAAAAGATGAATTCGAAGACAACCTGTACGAAGTCCCCCATGATGCGCTCGTAATTCTGGGCGCATACGGCCACGGCGTCATTAAAGACTTTTTATTTGGAAGTATGATGGAAAAGGTACAGGCAACGATCCACAACAATCTGTTGATCGCCGGCCCCAATTATACACAGTTGCTTTAATTTATGACAAAAAGCTCCATTCTCGTGATCCATCAGGGTGCCCTGGGTGATGTTGTCGCCGCCTTTCCCGCACTGTTAAAACTCAAAGCAGCATTCGGTCCCATTGACATCATCTGTCAAAACAACATCGGATCGCTTGTCCGGCAACTTGGCATTGCGGACAATTATTTTCCGCTGGAGGCGGCTGCCTTTGCATCTATGTATTCGAGTCATGTCGATCCGGTGGTGAAAAAGATCCTGTTCACCTATTCTAAAGTTATTCTCTTTTCCGGTTCCCGTTCCCTTGAAAAAACGCTGCTTTCAATTACAGACAGCAGTATTTATCGAATACCTCCCCGACCGGATTCTGGTCATAATATGCATATCTCCCGGCACATTTTATTGAATCTGGTCAGATACGGGCTCCTTGAAGGATCGGATAACAGGGTGTTTTGCAGGTTATCTCCAGGCGTTCACGCAGACCGGAGAGATCCGAATTATCATCCAATAAAAATTTTTATTCATCCCGGATCGGGAAGCCGGAAAAAGTGCTGGCCGATTTCCAATTTTATCAAAATAGCGTCGTTAATAGAAGCCAAGGGCCGTCGACCGGAGTTTATTTTAGGTCCGGCGGAACATGATTTTTTCGACGTTTTATCACGGCGGAAGACACTCAAGGCTAAGATACATAAAATAGATGCATTGGCGGAACTGGCCGTTCTGCTCAAAACCGGCGGCGGTTTTATCGGAAACGATTCCGGTGTCAGCCATCTTTCGGCATTTTTAGGCCTTCCTACCGTTGCCGTATTCGGCCCTTCCGATCCTGATATATGGGCACCGGTGGGCAGGTCCGTCGAGATCGTTAAATCCCGCTGCGAATGCAGCCCCTGTTTTGACAGCGGCACGGTGGGGTGTGAAAAAATAGAGTGCTTCAGAGATATATCCTGTGAAGATGTTTTGGCTGCGTTTTACAGACTGGTTCCCTTTGACCAGAAATAGTAAATAGGAGAGAGAAAAAAGTTAGAAAAACCGCGGATGAATAAAGATTTTTATTAAAATTGACTTAATTTTCGGCTTTCAAACAATCATAAACATCTTTAATCATTTCTTCAGATATTTTAGAGAGTGCCCGGCTCATGGCTCCGGCCACTGCTTTCGGGTGCTTCCGCCGGCAAACTTGGGCTTGATGGTAGGTTTTTTGAAATAGAATTGATTCGCTGATATCTTCGCTGTTTTTCTTCGATAATATAATGCTGACGCTAAGGATGGCTTTCCATGCGTCCGATGTGTCCCATTCGAAGAACTCATCGACCGTTCCTTCAATGATATATGAAGGTGAAAATCTGCTGCCTGGACTGAGTATGGCTTTAAAAAGTCCCGAATTTTTCATATCGCGATTCACCAGCGCGGTAACCAGAGCCCCGGGAGTGGTTTGCCATTTGTGATAAATATAGGCTTTTCTTTTAAAGGATCGATCCCTGTAGATCATTTGACTGGTATTGTACGACGATGACGTTGTAAAACGATCCACCCGGAGGACATAGGGTAAAGGGGGTAAGTCGTCGATTTGCGGAGAAGGATACTCCAGTGCATAGTATTCGATTTTCTCTGCCGGTTGTTTTAGATTCATGCAGGCGCCAAGGAGCAAAAAGAGGCCGACAAATAAAATAAGGCATTTATTGATCTGTTTCATATTTCTACCTGTCATCTTCGACCGGCTCCACTTTTTTTGGCTTCGGCGGTTCTCCAAACATAAACTGAGACGGATGGTCCGCCACAATTTCGATTAATCGGTTAAGGTTTTCACTGGCTTTTTCCAGGTTTTGAGCGATAATTAAAAAATGTCCTTTAAGGAGGGAGAGTGAATCGTCAGTTTTGCCTGTCAAAAAATTTCCTTTTTTTAACAGGGAGTTGGCATTCTCCATGGCTTCTTTGAAATCTTCTATGGCTGTTTTAATGGTTTGTTCCTTTTCGACGGTAATTCCATCCAAACGGTTAACGGTATTTTCCACCCGACTCAAGCTGTTGTTGGTTTTATCCATGATATCATTTAAAGATTCACCGGCTTCCGCCACAGATGCGATAATCCGTTCCCATCTTTTATCCCCCAAAATATGGCCGGCGCTCCCGAAGGAGGTTTCAATTTGTTTAGAAATCCCCTTGACATTGGCATCGGCGATCACCCGATTGATGCGGTCTAAGGTTAACTGGATCTTTCCGGAAATCTCGTCCAGATCCATTGCTCTGATCTGGATGAGCGCATTTTCGATGTTGCGCAACATTTTGTGGATATTGGATGGTTTTGAAGCGACGATCGGATATTTTGAAGGAAAACTTAAGGCTGGAGATAGATCGGGATCACCGTTTTTCTTTCGATCCAGTTCAATAAACATGCTGCCGGTAATTCCGACGGACTTCAACTGGGCAACGATATCCTTGTCAAGGCTCTGATCGGAATCAATTTTCAATACAACCTGTATCAAATTCGCATCAGGAGCAACAACAATACGTTCCACCCGACCAATGGATACCCCGCGGTATTTCACGGGAGAATCTACATCCAAGCCTTGAACGGACTCATTAAAATATGTTGCGTAATACTGCCCTTTTTTGAAATACCGGGACATCCCCAGCCAGATAACAGCTACAAAAATCATGCCGATTCCGCAGATTACAAATAATCCAAGGGCAAATTTGGTTCTTTGAGAGGCCATCAAAAATTCCTTAAAAAAACAATATGTTTTAGACTGTTATTCATCTTTCCAGTGCGCTGATTTACGGTTGAAAAAATTCCTGACAAATGGATTGTCGCTATGATCTTTCAAGAACTTGGGATTGCCTTCGGCAATGATGCCTTTGGTTTGTTTATCCAGCATGATGACTCTATGTGCCACATTGAAAATGCTTTGGAGTTCGTGGGTGACGATGACCATTGTCGTCCCGAGGCTCTGGTTGAGATGTATAATCAGATTGTCCAGTTCCACCGAGGTTACGGGATCGAGTCCTGCGGAAGGCTCGTCAAAAAATAAAATTTTCGGATTCAGCGCCATTGCTCTTGCCAGCCCCGCCCTTTTTTTCATTCCCCCGCTGATTTCCGAGGGCAGGTGGTTTTCATAACCGTTCAAATTTACCATCTTCAGTTTCATTTTAACCAGCGTATCAACCGATTTGTCGGACAAGTCGGTATATTCCTTTATGGGGAGCGATACGTTTTCGGCAATGGTCATTGAGCCGAAAAGGGCGGTACTCTGATAAAGAACACCGATTTTTCTCAAAATCTTCTTAAATGTTCCATCATCACAGTTTGAAATATCATCGCCGTCAATGCGTATCCGTCCCGATATGGGCTTTATGAGTCCTATTAGATGCTTGAGTAATGTGCTCTTTCCACATCCGCTTCCTCCCAAGACAATAAATATTTCTCCTTCCTTGACATCAAAGGATATATTTTCAAGCACGATATCCGTATCGTAGCCGACAACCAGATCACGGACCTGAATGATGTTGTTCT
>JARRRC010000029.1:0-8799 GCA_037381105.1 Desulfobacterales bacterium | reverse complement strand
TTTTTTTAAACTGATTTTAAAATAGAAATTTTGGATCATTCATTTTAAGTACCGAAGCACAACCGCAAAAATCGAATCAAAGACGATAATTAAAAAGATACTGCTGACAACGGCGGAAGTCGTCGCCTGACCCACGGAAGCTGCTCCGCCTTTAACGCGAAATCCTCTCAGACAGCCGATCCAGGATATAAGGATTGCAAAAACCCCGCTTTTGAATAAGCCTAAGAAGATGTCAAAGAGGTTCAGCGTTTTCAATGTTTGTAAAATGTAGGCGTTCGCCGTCAAATCCAGCATGAAAACACCCACCGTAAGTCCTCCTAAGATTGCAAAGACATCGGAAAACAGTGTAAGGATGGGAACGACAAAAACAGACGCCATAATCTTGGGAACGACCAGGTAACGTGTGGGGTCAAAACCCATGGTAAAAAGGGCGTCCACCTCTTCAGATATCTTCATCGTGCCGATCTCAGAGGCAAAGGATGAACCGGATCGACCCGCCACAATGATCGCTGTCATAATGGGGCCGAGTTCCCGAGTCATCGCCAGGCTCACCAATGAGGCTACATAAATATTTGCCCCGAACATCTGGAGTTGAATGGATGACATAAAGGCCATGATAAGGCCCATCAAAAAACTGATCATACCCACAATCGGCAAAGCATCGACTCCGGTTTTTTGCATGTAAAGAAAGGTTTCGTCCACCCGTAACGATTTCGGGTGCAAAAAAGAGTACATAAACGCCAGGCAAACAGATCCAACAAATGAAATCAAATACTTAACATCGGCTGCATATGCGATAATCGCATCTCCGAACCTTACGAACATAGAGGGCGGATGCATTTTAACGAGTTTGGGTGGTTCGCAAAGGGCTTCCGAGTCGATAACATAGAGCACTTCTTCTCTGGCGTTTTTTAAATTAAACCGTCCGCTTGCAGCAACCATCATATCTCTTAATTCTACAAGAACAAGCGCTCCGAAATCATCCAGATAGGTTACCTTTTTGAGATCCACGACAAGCGAAACTGGCAAACGGTCTTTGATCAGCGAACCGAACAATTCGATCAATGAAGACGCATTGGTGGAATCGATTCTGCCCTCTAAATAGATGGTCATTTCTTCATCATCGCTTTCTGAAATTTCATATAAGCAAGATGAAATGTCTTTAAGGCCTTCCATACACGATGTTGCCCAGGTAATTTATATTTTTTATATGACTTAAATTTCGCATCCCAATTTTGATCAAGAGCCTTAATAAATGAATTGTTTCAGTCCCGCGGCATCAATGCCGTAGTTCGTTTTTAATCGATGAAGATCCATTTGAAAAATCAGCCAGCCGATTCGGCGGTTGTTTTTATTTATATTAAAAGCGATTTCAACACATTTGCGGCCCATGGGATGATCTTTGTCCATTCGATAGAGCGTGAGAATACGCTGTAAGGCGTTCTCGTCGCCCTGAAACTCTATCCCGGCATAATTGCTGTCTATCATCGGAGGAATACCGGGTCCGATATTTTGCGAATAGGCATCGAAAACCATTTTGTCCTTATCCAGGAGCACCAGACCGCTATAAGGCAGATGGTCGTCTTTGTGCCGATTGAAACCTTAATTGATGTGACATCACGGCCCAGCGAAAGAATTCCCTGAAAATTATTGTGATCGTCGAGAAGGAGTGTTGAGCTGGTTGATATAAACCGAGCACCGATTTTTGGATGCCTGATGCTGAGAATTTTTTCCCTTACGGAACGTTTTTTCTTAACCTCTTCAAGCAATTTTCTATAGCCATCCGGTTTTTCATATATTTCTTCCACTGATTTGTTGCACATCTGATGCCAGGATCTGCCGTACACCTCTTCTGCGGCGGCATTCCATGTGATGATTTTTCCTTCCTTATCGGTTGCGATAACCGCATCAGGAAGTTGGTCGCAAAATTCTTTAAGTCCGTAAAGAATTCGACTGGTTTCATCGAGACGTTTGGCCAAAAGTTTCGATATTTCTCCGGCCACCTCGGGAAACTCATGAAGAAAACCCGTAATGTCTTCTTTGGGAATTCGAATCGCCTTGACATCTCTTTCTGCTTTTATCGTTGCCGTTCTTTTTGCATCGAGAAGAAAAGACATCTCTCCAAATAAAGATCCCCTTTCGGTGATCTCCGCTATTTTTTTATTCCCCTTGAAGACATTCAGATGACCGGATGCAAGAATAAACAGATCCTGAGAATCATCTCCTTCCAGAAAGATTGCCTTTCCTTTTTCAAAAGAGGTGATGTAAGGATTGACCCTGGTGTTTTTTAAAATTTCTTCTAACATAAATTCGCGCTGTGGTTAATCCAGGGGTCGGGATGTTTTTATTTGGCAGATCGCTCCATGGATAAACCTTTTTCGATCCCTGTTGCTGCTGTGAATCATAAACAACCGATGCAATAGATATGCCATATTGGAAAGGAATTCAGTCTGTTTGATAAAAATTTAAAAAACGACACAATTCCAATATGATATAAGGACTAAAGATAATCTGTTTCAACATGAAGATCTGCATTTTGAGAGGGTATTGCAGGGGCCTGCCAAATTTTTGACAGTGACAGTGTATGAGAAGTCAATTTGAGTTTGAATCTTCAGTATGGTGTGAAAGAGAGATGGTCTTGAAATAGCCATTGACAACTTTTTGCGGATCCAATTGCAGGATTTTCGCATAAGTTTTTAAAAAGTTTTTCACATAGATAACCGGTGGAAGCCTGTCAAACCGATCTTCTTCGATGGCATTTAAAACAGAAACGCTTATTTTAGTGGCAGAATGCATTTCCCGGATATCGACCCCTAAGGCTTCTCTGAATTTTTTCAAGTCGCTTCCTGAAAGGAGTCCTTTGGAAAGCATTTCCTTCGACAAGTTTTGGATGTCTTCGGCGCTAAATTTTTCTTTAACCCTGGAATGCAAGTGGCTTTCATCCACAATGGTGCGGTCGGAAGATCGAAGGGCGGATGAATATGGTTTTTCACCGAATGAAATGGAGGCTTTCATTTGTCCTGAATCAATCAACATCTGATCATATGCGGCTTTTTTATTTTCATCGATGAGGGTTGAAAAAGCCTCTTTGATCTTTTTTAGAATTTCATCTCTCTCATTCCTTGAGAACAAGGAATATGTGATGATAGAATCTTCGTCATACAACGAAAGCGCCTCTTTATACGCCCGTTTTATTTCAAAATAAGATGAGTCTGTCGGAATTTTTAATATCTCGTAATAATTTAATTCGTCAAATTTTTTCATTAAACTTCATCCGTTAATGATGGCGGCGGGATAATTTTCGTTATCTTTGCGGCGATATTTTTTAAATCGGCGGCGGATTGCGTATGGGGATATCTATGGACATAGAGTGTCTTTGAAAAAATGGCATCCTGAATCCGTCCGTCATAGTTGACATAACCAAGGAACTGGAACATCGAATAAAAATGTCGATTACATATGTTTTCGAATTGATCCCCTAAAGATGCGTCCAAATTTTTACGAAATTGGTTAAAAATAAATTTAAACTTGAATTTACTGAGCTGGCTTCTTAGAAACGGTTCCTTTTCGGAGTCGTGTTTCAAAACAATTTCTAGGATATCAGGCGGCTTTAATCCAGGGTTATTAAAATCTTCGGAAATGTTTTTAAGCAGCAGATCAAACGTGTGTTTTTTTATCAGTTGCTTCAGCTTGCGATAATAAACGGTCTTGATGAAACGAAAAGAATTTTCGATGGATGTGGGTTCGGGCGTACATATCAGAATTCCCTCCTTGGAAGTCAAGAAAAAGTCAAGCGTGTTAAAATTTGTTCCGGGACCCAAATCCAGAAAAACATAATCGAAGGGGAGCTTTCTTATGGCATCGATTATTTTCAGCTTGTGAGCATAAAATAAATTTGCAATTTCCATGTAACAATGGAATGAACTGATGAGAAACAGATTTGGGATACTTGTGGGAACGGCCGCGTTTTCAAGATTTTGTATCGTTTTGTTTAAAAAGCTGTTTAAACCGATTTTCGGGCTTTTCATTCCAAGCAGTGTATGAAGGTTTGAGGCACCCAGATCCAGATCGATGATCACGACTTTATTACCCCATTTGGCGATTAACGCACCGAGGCTGGCGGTAATAAAGCTTTTTCCAACACCACCCTTTCCGCCACCGATGGGATATATTTTCGCCATTGTGGGTTTACTCCCGGCTGCTAAAACTGTAGTGATAATGAACAATAATGGATTTATAAATCAAGTTTCGCCTACCCAATTCGCAAAAACCCCTTTTATTGGCCTTCCTGAACGGGGGTTCGAAATTTTACTTTATAATAAATGTCAAGCACACGCACCGCAATGATTGCCAGAATAAACCGGGGAACCCATAGCCAAAAGGCACTGAGCCCCAGAGATAAAAAGAGCGCCGGGTCCTCAACCATAGAATGGTTGATGCCGATGGAAAGGTGAAGCTTTTCAAGCTCTTCTTTTTTAATATTCCCTTCTTTTGTTTCCTCTACAATGACCGCTCCACCGTATGCAACACCGAAGACAATGGCAGTCAGCCACAATAAGCCGACCCTTTGATTGAGCCCCATGGTCTTTAACAGCGGGCTCAAAATTTTGACGATGGCTCAAAATTTTGACGATATGATGTATAATATTAAATATTTTCATTATTTCAAGCAGAATCATAATGACCATGATAATCACAAATATCTTTAGACTGAGAAACAACGTTGCCGCAAACCAGCTTTTTACCATTATCACTAACGTCGGGTGTGTTGCAGCAGATGTGCTTTTTGCAACAAACTGAGTCGGTTCGGGACCCAGGAACTTGGCGACAACAATCACTGTCAGGCAGGAAGCCGTTAGTCGAAAAAGGGTCGCCTTAAAGGCATTCAGTCCGGACTGCCCTTGAATGATCCCTTCCTGGATGAGATTGTGGGAGATGAGCAGAAAGATAGCGATCAAGGTCATTTCATTATATGTTAGGGGAAGGACTACCATGGCGGCGATGCCGCCGTAAATCCCTGTAAGCATTCCAACGATAAGCGGAATGGTCGCCGAGGGGGGAAGACTTAAAAGGTTCATGGCAGGCTCTAAAACAAAATCTATTTTGTGTAGCCAGCCGCTATAATCCAGTAGAACGGTAAGGAAGGAAATCGGCACAATAATTTTGAGCATCCAGACAAATCCGTGCCAGCCTTTTTGAATTCCGGAATTCAGACCATATCGAAACTTGTTTTGACCGGGAGTCATGATCGTCTATATAAATTTTCAGGGTTGCAGGCAATGCCGTCGTAGATGAGACTCTTAAGCTTCCGCCTTAAAACGGAATAGGAGTAGCAGCGTGTGGCGATGTCATAGTTATTATCGACCATTTTCTTGCATAACTCGGGAGATTCGAGAACCTTTCTGGTCATTTTAACGGCATCTTCCGTTACATAGCCGTCGAGCTCTATGGTCATAAATCCTTTGGGTTTGATGTCGTAAGCATAAATAGAATATTTATTTACCACAATAGGTTTTTTAAAGTAAACGGATTCCAAAAATGCATTGCCGAATCCCTCAAAAGTGGATGGATATGTCACCAGGTCGGCATGGGGGTAAATGTCCTCTAATGTATAAATCTTTTTTCCGGATTTGGTGCGTCCTCTTTTTTCATTAATGATGTCGGATACGAAAATGGTATTGACATCCAAAAGTTTTGAATAGTCACTAACCCTTTTTTCATAATCGTAACCCTCATCCCCTGATGCGTGTGAAATAACGAGCCTGGCTTTTTTCCCTAATCGATGCACCAGTTCGATGGCATGTTCGATTCCTTTTCGTTTGACGACCCGTGTGGGTTGCAAGATGAGCAGTTCATCATCTTCGATGCCGAGGTTCTTTCGTACATCTGAAGCATATTCATCAACGGGCGGCGGCGGGTTTTCAAAGTCCATGACATTGGGGATAATCGTAGCGGAAATACCGGTTCGGAGTCCCAGCTGATTGTCTCCGGAGGAGTTGATGGTCACATGTTGAATGGAAGGCAGATGGGGGGGAAAGGCCATGTTCAGATATTCCCATACGGCATTCGTTAAAAACTGTTGTCGTTCCCAGAAGAAATCGTGATGATGAGCGATGGTTGGAATTTGGGTTTCGGAGATGACTTCGGTGATGGCGAGCCCCAGAGGGATATTGAGCGGGATGGTGATTGAATTTTCCGGTACCAGGATATCGATGTCGAACTTTTTGATAAAGCGATATATTTCATTCTTTAATTCTTCTTTCAACTGGTGAATTTTTTGGGTGATCCGACGCTCGCGTTTATGGACGCCGAAACAACAGTCGTAAATATATTTTATGTCGGCATGGGTAAAATGGGCTTCTTCCACCAAATAGGAATGATCCGGAGGTCGATCGAGTTCACCGGCGAAATAGAAACAGGAAAATCCTTCCTTTTGAAAAACATCCGCCCATTTTATCGTCTCCAAAGATACGCCGTCTGTTCCTGCAAAACGCGTGGATATAAATCCGACATTATGTGTTGAACCACAGAATGAACATGTCATCATCTTTTGGATTCCTCTTGAAATTTTATGAACTTCGCATTTGTGTGAGGTTACCGCGTTTCGCGCTTTATCCGCCTCTGGCGGGCTTGCCCTGAACCCTAATCTTATTTTTGAGATAGGTTATAGGTATATGCAATAATTCGGCCATTTTTTCAATTCATAATTGATCGGTTTGTAAAAAGTCAACTCATGGATCTTATTATGAATTTGTCTGCCTGTTATCGGCTGAAAACTTCTATATATTGTGATATTTTTTTCTTGACACACAATATATATATACCTTATAGTTAAATACAACTAAAAAAACAAGTCTCGTCAATTACCTTGATAACGAGGCATTTTAAAAAAGTCTCATTCCGGGTCGTCTTCGGAAGCACTATCTATCATTTTATTTTGATGGAGGTAAGATGATAAATAGCGAAAAAATAATCGAACGAAGATTTCATGAGCGATTTCAGGTCCAGCAGGGTGTATACGCGCTGCTGAAGAACGGCTCTTCGAAACTGGGCCAGATTAAAAACATCAGTAAAGGCGGACTGGCCTTTATGTACATTAATCATGAAGAACAAATCGGCGAACCGGTTGAAGTAGACATATTTTTAAGTGGTTACGGCTATTTTTTAAAAGGCATTCCATGCAAAAAAATCTCGGATATCCATGTGGATAATTTCATCCCTTTCAGTACGTTTGAGATGAGACAACTGGGCGTCCAGTTCGGCGAAATGAGTCAAGAACAGGCAGCACATTTGGATACCTTCATGAAAAAATACACTGCGGTTCAAACAGTTTGAATTGATCCTTTTCCTTCATCCGATACTCCAGTTATCATCCTTTAGCATTTTACTCAAACCATTGAATCCTTGAAACCTTTACGGCAGCACCCTCCCAATTGGAAAAGCCCCACTTATTTCATTCCAATTCACCACAACGAATCGAAAAATGAGATCAAAACATTAAACAGTGATCTTTTTCTTGATAATAACTATCGGATAAGATAAACAATACAGGTGAGATTTTAATCTTCTCCACGGGCCAAATTGACGCATCGGAGTCTTGTTACAGCCGTAATACTGGATTAAAGCGGGCCAGAGGGTTTTTATCGGTTCATCTTGCGGAGAACCCCAATATCTGGTCAGGAAACTTGCTGAAGCCGCAGATATGTTTACGGATATTGAGATTATTCGTTTGTTGAGCTTGGAAAGCACACCGTTAACATTGATCGCAGATAAAACCAAAGACCAGAGTTTTAATATCCGATCGTTTTATCTGGGATCGGCAAAACCAAAAAGTCTGGCAAAAAACAAGCGGTTTATCACCCCGATGAACCTTTCTGCGGTGCCTCGCCTTTTTAAAACCCGACGTCTACCGATTCATGTTGCGCTTATTCAAGTCTCTCCTCCGGATGACTTTGGATGGATGAGCCTTGGGATTTCCGTTGACATCACTTTGGCGGCTGCAATATCCGCTGATTTTGTGATTGCCCAGGTGAATTCCAGGATGCCCCGAATACTGGGGCATAGCTTTGTCCATGTCAACGATGTGAATGCAATTGTGGAACATGAAGAAGAACTTTTGACCGTTGAAGAACTTCCGGAACTTGATGCCGCCAATCAAATCGGACGATTGATTGCACGACTCGTCGACGACGGTTCAACCATTCAGATCAGCCCCGGTACAACCCCTCAGGCTACTCTTCTGGCGCTTTCTCACAAGAATGACCTCGGCGTTCATACCCAGTACTTGACGAACGATATCATGCGTTTGGTATCAATGGGGGTGATTACAAACCGAAAAAAAGGATTCAATGAAGGAAAACTCGTGGCAAGCTGTGCCATCGGATCGACTAATCTTTATGAATTTTTGGATGATAATCCTGCCATTGAATTTCATCCTTCGGATTATGTCAATGATCCGGCGATTATTTCGCAACATAACAAAATGGTTTCCATGAATGTGCCCATGGCCATGGATCTTACCGGTCAGGTCGCGGCTGATGCGCTCTCTTACAACCATTTTTCCGGTGTGACCGGCATGCTCGATTTTATTCGGGGGGCATCCTGGGGTGAAGACGGCAAATCGATCCTTATGATGACATCAACCACATCCGATGGTGAAAAGAGCCGAATCGTTCCCATGCTGAATGATACCGCCATTGTTGTGCCAAGAGGTGATGTCCAATATGTGGTCACCGAATACGGAGCGGTGAATCTGTTTGGGAAAAGTCTTCAGGAGCGCGCTATGGCCATGATCAGCAT
>JARRRC010000028.1:4962-16855 GCA_037381105.1 Desulfobacterales bacterium | reverse complement strand
CAGTCCACCGTGGCCCAGATCCGCCGCCTGGAAAAAGCAGGATGTGAAATCGTCAGGGTGGCGGTGCCCGACCATGAAGCGGCCCTGGCGATTTCTTCAATTAAACGGCAAATTTCCATTCCGATAATTGCCGATATCCATTTCGACCATCGTCTGGCAATCGCTTCGGCAAAATCCGGCGCCGACGGTCTGCGAATAAATCCGGGAAATATCGGCGGCAAAGACAAAGTCAAAGCGGTCATCGATTGCGCAAAAGCGGTCGACATCCCCATCAGGATCGGGGTAAATTCCGGTTCTCTTGAGAAAGATCTTTTAAAAAAATACCATGGCGCAAGCCCGGAAGCAATGGTGGAAAGCGCCATGCGGCATATTGATCTGTTCGCTTCTTTTGATTTTGTCCTTGCCGCCGATATTCCCCGGGTTTATCCGCAGACCGTCGGCGCCGGATTTTGCCGAAGCGATTGCCAGACGATAGTCGAAATGGATATCGGCGATGATCGGTATGGAAATTTGTCGTTTAATTGGAGAAATCGCCCAGGCCGCTTCAGAGTCAGGTACCGCCACCCTGACGATTTCACATCCTGCTTTTTCCAGTCGGCGGATCTGGGCCACGGTGGACTGAACATCCTGGGTGAAGGTGTTGGTCATGGATTGGACGCGAACCGGCGCAGTACCGCCGACGCTGACATTGCCAACCTTAATTTCGCGTGTTTTCTTTCGTTTTATTGAAAAAGGCATGGTGACCTGATATTAATTAATACAAACGTTGCAATTGTATAAGGCCGAATATTAAAGAGTACCCTGCAGCCCGTTGAGACGGGATCGCCTTCACACGGTTTCGGCGCTCATATCCGCCTCGTTCCGAGACCTTTGAAAAATGTTCATTTTTGTCCAAGTTCAAGGAAGGCGAAAATTTTAACCGCAAGAATACATTGAGTATTTTGAGGATTAAAATTTGAGCCTGACGCAGAAATTGGGCAAAAAGGGGCGTTTTTCAAAGGTCTCAAAATAATGGGGGGGACGATATTTCATGCCAGGCGTTTTCCTCGATCCAGACTCCGGTATTGCACGGCTTCGGCGATATGTTCCACCGCGATATCGTTTGCATCATCGAGGTCGGCAATGGTCCGGGCGATTTTAAGGATGCGGTTGTAAGCCCTTGCCGACAAACCGAGCTTGTCAACGGCGCTTTCAAGAAGATTGCAGGAAGCCTCGTCAATCCGGCAGTGTTTTTTAATGTGCCGGTTGATCATCTGCGCATTGCAGTAGATTTTTGTTCGTTTAAATCGTTCGAACTGACGCTTTCTCGCGGCGGCAACCCTGGATCTGATAACTTCAGACGGTTCCGCATCGGCGACGCCGATCAAATCCTTATACGGAACCGCCGGGACCTCCACGTGAATATCGATGCGGTCCATCAATGGACCCGATATTTTGGATCGATACCGGTGAATCTGAGGATAGGTACATCTGCATTCATGCTTGGGATCGGAAAAGTACCCGCACGGACAAGGATTCATTGCCGAAATCAGCATAAAACATGAAGGATATGTCAGTGTCAGAGCTGCACGGGAAATGGTCACCCGAAGATCTTCCAAGGGCTGCCGAAGAACCTCAAGCACATGTTTTTTGAATTCGGAAAGTTCGTCCAAAAACAGAACACCATGATGCGCCAGGCTTACCTCGCCGGGTCTTGGAATGTGCCCGCCGCCGATAAGTCCGGCATCCGATATAGTATGATGCGGTGATCGAAAGGGTCGCTTTGTTATCAATGCCTCATCTTTTGGCAGCATTCCGACGACGCTGTAAATTTTTGTCGTTTCAATGGCTTCTTCAAAAGTTATCGGCGGAAGTATCGTCGGCACACGCTTTGCCAGCATTGTCTTTCCCGACCCCGGAGGACCGATCATGATGAGGTTGTGCCCTCCTGATGCTGCGACTTCCAACGAGCGTTTGACATGCTCCTGCCCTTTGACTTCTGAAAAGTCGACTTCATAATCTCTGTCTTTATCGAATATCTCGGAAATATTGCTTATCTCCGGTTTTATTTTTGCAAATCCACGGAAAAAGCCCACCAGTTGAGAAAGGGTTTTTGCCGGCAGAACCGCTATTCCTTCCACAACCGATGCCTCGCGGCCATTGTCGTAAGGCACGATGATACCCTCGTATCCGGCATTGTTTGCAGCCAGGGCCATGGGCAGAGAACCTTTCACCGGCTTGATGCGGCCATCCAGTGACAGCTCTCCCAGGACAAGGTATTTGGATATGATGTGCCGAGGAATGATTTGAGTGGCCGTAAGTATCCCTAAAGCGATGGGGAGATCAAAACCGGTCCCTTCCTTTTTAATATGAGCGGGCGCAAGGTTAACGGTAATTCGATCGTCAGGAAAAGTATATCCTGAGTTGTTGATGGCAGACTTAACCCGCTCTTTGCTCTCTTTTACCGCAGCTTCGGGGAGTCCGACGGTTGTAAACGTTGGGAGCCCTGACGTGATATCAACTTCCACTTCGACCAGAAATGCGTCTATGCCGATAACGGCGCTGCTTAAAACCTTCGCGAGCACATTCCCTCCTTTCCGGTATCACAAGATATTCAACGAACGAGAGGATAAGATTTATACGGAATCGATAAAATAAAGAAATAACACTTGTAAAATAGAAACGATACGCTATATTTAAACCGTTATGTAAAAATATTCCTTGATTTTGATTTTCTCGTATTTATGATAAATTCTTTAACAAAAACTAAATTGCTTTTCAATTCAATTTGTTATTATGCATATTCATCAAAGAACCATTGCAAGATCGGCAAACTGTACGGGTATCGGAATTCATTCGGGTAAAAGGGTCAATTTAACCATTAAGCCTGCGCCGCCGAACCACGGGATTAAGTTTATCAGAAAAGACCTTTTGGACTGCCCCGTCATATCCGCACATTTTAATATGGTCGTAGATACAAGCCTTGCGACGGTTATCGGCTACGAGGGTTTCATCGTTTCAACAATAGAGCATCTGATGGCGAGCTTCGCCGGTCTTTCAATCGATAACGCCCTGGTGGAGGTTGACAATTATGAAATGCCGATAATGGACGGAAGCGCCGGCCCTTTTACTTCGATGATAAAATCAGCCGGAATACGGGAATTGGACACTCCTCGGTATTTTTTTGTCGTTAAAGAACCCATTGAGCTAATTAAAGACGGGAAAATGGTCGGCATATATCCATGCTCGACGTATAAAATTACCTGCACCATTGAATATGATCATCCCTTGATCAATCAGCAGTCATATTCTGTAGAGGTATCGGAACGTGTTTGGGAACAAGACATCTCCAAAGCCAGAACTTTTGGTTTTTTACATGAATATGAATATTTGAAACGATATGGTCTGGCCCGTGGCGTTACCCTTGAAAATGTGATCGCCATCGATGGCAAAGACGTTATCAATGAAGGCGGTTTGCGGTATCAAGATGAGTTTGTAAGGCATAAAATTCTCGATTGCATCGGTGATTTCTCACTCCTGGGCATGCCGATTTTGGGCCATGTGGTCGCCAAAAAATCCGGACACGCCTTCAACCATTCTTTTTTGAAAAGATTCTTTGCTGAAAAAGAATCATGGGAAACCCGTACGATAAATGACATACGACCTCGCCGATCTGATGAACCCGTGGTGGAAAACCTTTAAGGCACTATTTAGACGATCGGCGGGTATGCCTCTTTATCAGCCGAACGGTTGTGGAAAGAATAACCCCCCCGCTCAGCACAACTAGAAGTACGGCAATCCAAACATATCCATGAAACTCCGCCTCTTCCCGTGCTACCGAAATCCCGATACAGCCGAAGAAAAAAACAATGATCATGAATATAATGATTCCGATGCAGGCCGCTTCGGAGTCATACCAGGGAATAATCGATTTTCTAAATAAAGGATTTTGATCGATACGCATTATCGTATCTTTATGAACATTTTGTAAAACCGCAAAAATGACAGATCATACAGCTTTCTTCAAAACTAATGATATTACCACATTCCGGACAGATTTCTCCAAGGAGGCTGTTTCCATATCTTTTTTCCTTATAAGAACCGTCTTTCAAATATCTTTTTTCCAGGACTCGGGCAATGGCATCGGGTATGGACAATACCAATCCACCTTCCTGAAAAACCGGATGTTCCCCGCCGATACCTTTAAGCTGTTCGACAATTTTATCAACGTTTACCCCGGATCTCAAAGCCAGGGAAACGAGCCTCCCGATGGCTTCGGTTTTGGCGGTGGTTGATCGACCTGATTTGCCAATGGTGGCAAACACCTCAAATGGCTGTCCTTCATACTCCGAAACCGTAACATAAAGCTGCCCCATGCCCGTTTTCATTCGGGTGGTAAAACCTTCCAGTGTCTGAGGCCGACTTTTCACCGTCGCAATCGACGTACCAAGAGCTTTGTCTTTTGCGGCAAATGAAAGCACCTGATTTTCCTTGCTCCCGTCCCGGTATATGGTGACGCCCTTACAACCCAAGTCATAAGCCAAATCATAGATTTTTCTTACGTCCTCCACCGTGGCGTCACGGGCCAGGTTTACCGTCTTGGAGACAGCGTTATCCGTGTATTTCTGAAAAGCCGCCTGCATACGGATATGCCATTCAGGAGAGACATCATGAGCCGTAACATATACTTTTCGAACATCTTCGGGTATTTCCTCAAGATGCTGTATGCCGCCGTCAAGGGCGATGGCATCCATCAATTCAGGGCTGTAAAATCCCTGCTCTTTTGCGACATTTTCAAAATATGGATTGACTTCCGGCAGCTTGTCGTTATCCATGACATTTCTGACAAAGCTCAATGCGAATAACGGCTCAACACCGCTGGAACAGTCCGCAATGATACTCAGCGTGCCTGTCGGCGCAATGGTAGTGGTTGCGGCGTTTCGATAGGTACAACCTTTTTTGTCTTTAAAAATGCTTTTGTCAAAATTTGGGAACACCCCTCTTTCATCGCCCAGGTGCTTTGAAGCGGCATGGGATTCTTTCTGGATGAACCCCATCACTTCCTCTGCTGTTTCAAGCGCTTTTTCCGAATTGTATGGAATTCTCAGTTGATAAAGCAGATCGGCAAACCCCATGACACCAAGACCAATTTTGCGATTCCCGTGAACCATTTTTTCAATCTCGGGAAGCGGGTATTTCGACATGTCAATGGTGTTGTCCAAAAATCGGACGCTCAACCAAACCATATCTTTTAATCCATTATAGTCGATGGCCGGCGTTTCGGCATCATAAGTAACAAACTTGGCGAGGTTGATCGATCCGAGATTACAAGATTCCATGGGAAGCAGGGGCTGTTCTCCGCAAGGATTGGTACTTTCGATCTCTCCCAAATCAGGTGTCGGATTATCTCTGTTGAGACGATCTAAAAAAATGATTCCCGGGTCACCGTTTTCCCAGGCCTGTTTCACTAGTGCTCGGTAAACCTCGGCGGCATTCAATTTTCCGTCCTTTTCTCCGTCGCAAGGATTAATGAGATCATAGTCGCTTTCGATTTTGACGGCTTCCATAAATGCGTCC
Organism: Desulfobacterales bacterium; assembly: GCA_037381105.1. Taxonomy (GTDB): domain Bacteria; phylum Desulfobacterota; class Desulfobacteria; order Desulfobacterales; family UBA11574; genus UBA11574. The sequence continues at coordinate 11,299 of JARRRC010000028.1, read as the reverse complement.
GTAACACCGACGGAAATATTAAAATTATTGAGCTCATTATTATTCTTTTTGCTGTAAATGAACTCCATGATATCCGGATGATTGACCCTTAAAATCGCCATATTGGCGCCCCTGCGTGTCCCTCCCTGCTTAACCTGCTCGGTGGCCGTGTTAAAGATCTTCATAAACGATACCGGTCCGGATGCAATACCGCCGGTGGTGCCGACCCTGCTGTCTTTCGGACGGAGTCGGGAAAAGGAAAAGCCGGTGCCTCCTCCGGATTTATGGATAATTGCGGCATTTCTAAGCGCATCGAAAATACCCTCCATGCTGTCTTCTACAGGAAGTACAAAGCAGGCGGCCAACTGGCCGAGTCTGCGGCCTGCATTCATGAGGGTGGGTGAATTGGGCAGAAATTTCAATTCGGTCATCATGTTGTAAAAAATATTTTCCATCTTTTTTACATCGGCGTCATCACCATATTTCTTCTCGGCCTTTGCGATGTGTTGGGCAACCCTTTTAAACATCTTTTCCGGCGTTTCGATGACTTTTCCTTTGCTGTCTTTCTTCAAATACCTTCTTTTTAAAACATTTACCGCATTGTCCGAAAGCCGCAAGCCATTTTTTATAAATATCGACTTATCCAGTCGAATGTGCGCAGTTCGGGTTAAACCGTATTCCATTAGCTTTGTCTGTAGCAATTTATCAATAATCGGCAGGGTTATGGTATGATTATCCATGTTGGCGATCTCTTTTTTCAAAAACCGGCTGATATCCATGGCCTGAGTGCATTCAATTTGGCTGTCTTTAGAAAGGATATCCGAAAATAATTGATCATCCCATTTGTAAGTCGTTAGATCGAAACTCCCTTCATCTGTAATCAGAATTTTACGCTTTGAACCCATTGCCGTTCTCCTGTATAGTAATAATCATTGTTTGATAAATTGATCATTAACACGCATGTTAGATTTTAACAAGATTTGACCTGCCTATAAACCATCTGTTCGAAACCGTTAATTTTTGTGTTTGGAAGAAATGGAGCCCCATTCGGTTTCAAAGAGGCGGTTATAGACACATTGTTTAAATTGAAGGTTTCGCCTGTAAAAATAAAACAAACCTGCCAGAACGCATGACATGTTGTAAGCAGGTCTGTTGAATCAGGTGCAAGATCACCTTTGACATACTATATATAGTATGTCAAGAAAAAAAGAGCGCTATATCTGCACATTTTTGCAAAACATGCCTAAGGTGCTGATAGCGTTAAAAAGAGCGATTTGAATTTAATTAAAGGTAAACAAGATATGCCGATCAAAATCATTTTATGGACCTTGTTTTTCTACCTGTTGTATTGTGGTCTTATCTTCCTGATGCAGCGGCAGATTATGTTTCCCCTCTATCTCATCGAAACCCCGCCTTCCGGTGAAGATCTGCCCTTTGTGGAAAAAATATGGATAAAAACGAGCTTCGGTAAAACCGAGGCCTGGTTTCTGCCGTCGGAATCGAAAAACAAATTAACACCGGCTCCTGTGGTCATTTTCGCCCATGGAAACGGGGAACTCATCGATCTATGGCCGGATGAACTCAAAACATTCAATCGCTTTGGGATCGGCGTGTTGCTGGTTGAATACCCCGGATACGGACGATCCGAAGGAACACCTTCCCAAAAAAATATTAAAGAAACATTTAACAACGCTTATAATGTTCTCATCAAGCGAAAAGACGTGGATCCTGAGAAAATCATATTGTTCGGGCGATCCCTGGGAGGGGGAGCCGTGTGCTTGCTTGCCGCTGAACGCCCTTCTGCGGCGCTGATACTCATGTCGACCTTTACCGGCACGCGATCATTTGCAAAAAAATATCTTGTTCCAAGCTTTCTCGTCAGGGATCCCTTTGACAACCTTTCCGTTGTCCGTCACTATCCGGGACCGGTTCTCGTGGTCCACGGCAAGTTCGATGAGGTCATTCCCTATTCCCATGGACTGGATCTTCTCAAGGCGGCGCGTTACGGCACACTGATCAATTATGATAGCGGACACAACGACTGCCCGCCGGATTGGTCCGTGTTCTGGAGAGATCTTGAGGCGTTTCTGGGTACATCCGGAATCATTGGGTCTATCGGATAAATCCTATCTGGCAACCATAGCCCGCATCATATCCCCGGCATTTTCAGCATGATCCGCGATGGAGCCGATGATCTCGGCCAGCCTGACCATGTGAAACACAGTAACCGCATCGATGTTCATATTCAGTGCTTTTTGTTTCACCATGTCTTCGGCTTTGTCGGCTTCATGCTCTTGATGCCGCAGCGTGCGGATAATGTTTTTGATATTCACGCGCTGCTCTTCGGAATAATTTTTAAAGTATTTTCTGGCTTCTACAACCATCTTGCTCAATTCTTCGATGGGATCGATAACGGCATCCGTCAAAATAAGAAACTCTTTTTCAAGTTCGGCAGGAATTCCCGGTTCGCTTCTAAAAGAAATCCAGTCAAGGGCATCTTCCACGGAATCAATCACCTGATCCTGTTCTCTTAGATACCGGAAAAGCAGAAAATTATATACCGGCATCAGGGTCCCTTTGGGAAGATGGCCGCGAATACGGCGTTTGATGGCATCCGCTTCTCTTTCCAATTGGATGACCTCTTGTCTGAACTCTTCGAACGTACGGCATTTGTCTGCAAGATGGCATTCGATGGCCTGCTGAAATGCCCAGGCACATTCTTTAACCTTTTCAGCATGTTCCTGAAGGCCTTCAAAAGGTGATGTCATGAACATTGAAAAAAATGGAATGCGCATTGCCGGCTCCTTTTATAAAATAAATTGAAGAATTTTAAAAATGATCATACTGGTCAATGCTGCCGCAGGCACCGTTAACAACCAATATACCATAATTTTAAACACAATGCCAAAATTAACAGCCTCCATTCCACGGGCAAAACCAACCCCCAGCACTCCGCCCACTGCCGCGTGGGTGGTGGATACCGGCAAACCCATTTTTGATGCAACAAGAACTGTTGTTGCGGCTGCAAATTCAACCGAAAAACCGCGGGTATTGCTGAGTGTGGTAATTTTTTCCCCCATGGTCTCCATAACGCGGTGGCCGGCCATAGCGATGCCGCAGGCGATCCCGATACCACCGAAGAAGAGGAGAAAAAGGGGCACCGGCACTTTGGCGCCGACATTGCCGGTTTTAACCAGAAAATAAATCACCGCCAGAGGACCGATGGCATTGGCCACATCATTAGCTCCCTGTGCCAATGCGACATAGCAAGCGGTTCCCACCTGAATTCTCCGAAAGATCGCTTCCGCATCCGACGCCCTGTCTGTCACAAAACGTTTTAATAAGGCCGTTGCTCCAAATCCGAGCAGAACCGACAGCAAGACAGCAACGGCTAATGCTGCCCGGGGTCCCAACGCCAATTTTTCCCCAAAGGGAGTTTTAAACAGAAATGACAATACGACGACAAACAATGTTATACCAATAAAAAAAGGGGACAACCGCAGCGCCCGGGCAAAGCTGTTCTTTTTGGAGAGGATCAATCGTACAATGATTTTAAAAATGATAAAGGCGATAATGATGCTAAAGAAAGGCGAAATGATCCAGCTGAGAACAACAGCCAAGAGCTTCCCCCAGTTAATGACCTTAAATCCGCCGGCCATAATTCCAAAACCGATCATGGCGCCCACAATGGAATGGGTTGTGGAGACCGGAAGTGATTTCCACGTAGCAAAACTGACCCAAAGGGCAGCCGCAAGAAGCGCTGAAAGGGCGCCGATGAGGGCAATATTGGGGTCGGTCATAATTTCCGTCGACACAATTCCTTTACGAATGGTATTGGTAACGTGAGATCCGATGAATACAGCGCCGAGAATGTTTAATATCCCTGCGAGAAATATGGCCTGGCGTATTGTAATTGCTTTCGCACCTACAGATGAGGCCATGGAATTGGCCACATCATTGGCGCCGATGTTCCATGCCATGTAAAAACCGAAAATATAACCGACAATGAGAACAATATAGGATTGAGTCATTATAACCAAACGTTTTGGTATTTCTATAACTTTATGGAATCAAAGGTTTCTTAACGGCAGCTTGATTGTGCCATCGAAATGGAATAATGGAATGCGGGAATATTGGGAAAAAGATAAGGAAAACGATCCATTTAAATCGAAAAAACACCTTTAAACCCACCATTCCGTTATTCCATTATTCCGGTTGGGACGATGCCTTTAGGTTTTATTATGTTGTTATGACAAATAAAACCAACCTTCACTCCGGAGAGTAACAATGTTAGGCGGGCACATATCATGCTGTAAAATTTGAATCAATCAAAAATATTCGGTTTTGTGAATTCCATATCTGAAACGTTCAGTCTATGCAAAATATCGTCCGGTATGTTGTCTATAAAACGGCAGGGCCGATTTAAAACCATTCCCGAGATTCTGTCATAAATTTGGGCGGGATATGTAAAAAATAGATTCTCCTTGGCCCGTGTTGCCGCGACATATATGAGTCTCAACTCTTCTTCAAGATCTTTTTCATCATAAATGGCGTGTATCGACGGGAAGCGGCCGTCCAATGCCCATATAATAAACACCGTGTGCCATTCAAGGCCCTTTGCAGAATGCACGGTTGAAAGAATGAGCCGTTCATCATTTGAAGTTTCGGAAAACACGCCGTCACTGATACTCGTATTCGGAGGTTCCAGGGCCATGTCGGTTAAAAATGGTTCAAGATGGTGATACCGCTCCATCATGACAACAAGATGTTCGAGGTCTCTCGATCGCTTCGGATGATCATCGTATTTCTCTCTTAATATCGGCAGGTAGTACTGAACCACCGCTTCGCCCATTTGAGCAACAGACATATTCCCGGCATCAATATCGGAAAAAAGTCCCTTGAGATTGTCAATGCCCTTGGATCGGGTTGTTTTAATCTTTGATTGGACAAATCCAGCATATCCTGATTTTTCAGCCAAAATTTTTTCATAGATGTCAAGAGCGGTCTTGGGACCGATATGGTCCAGAAGAAGAAGTATTCTATACCAACTTATTCGGTCATAGGGATTGAAAAGCACTTTAAGATGGGCCAAGACATCTTTAATATGCGCGGACTCAACAAATTTAAAGCCGCCCACTTTGATAAAAGGAATCCCTTCTCGATTGAGTTCGATTTCAAGATGAAAAGAATGATAGCTTGCCCGAAAAAGGATTGCGATCTGATTCAAAGGCACACCGCTGCGATGGAGTTTTTGTATCTGTTCGGTCACAAATCGTGACTGACTGTTTTCACTTTGTGTCTTTATCAGCAAAGGCAACGTTCCGCCGGGTTTTCGCGTAAAAAGAATTTTTGAATATTTTCTTGTTGCCCGGTCGATGATAATATTGGTCAGTTTCAAAATTGGAGCTGAGCTTCGATAGTTTTCTTCCAGGCGAATGATCCGCGTTTCCGGGAATATTTCGGGAAATCGCATGATGTTTTCAAAATTCGCACCGCGAAACGCATAAATGCTTTGAGAATCATCACCAACCACCATGACATTCTGATTCATGCCGGAAAGAAGATATACAATTTCTGCTTGAATCTTATTGGTATCCTGGTATTCGTCAACCATTAAATATTGATAAGCGGCACAGGTTTTATCGCGAACCTGCGAATTTTCTCTTAAAAGCATTTCCAAATAAATCAAAAGATCGTCGTAGTCCATGAAATGATGTTCGACTTTTTGTTTTTGATATGCTTTTGATAGGGTATGAATCACTTCCAGGTGGCGCAAAAAATGAGGATAGTCGTTTAGTACGATATCTTCAATGGACAGATTTTTGTTGACCGCCCTACTGAAAATATTAGCCAGGGTCTGTTTTTTAGGAAGAGATCCATGCGTTGAAACGCCGATTATTTCTTTTCTCAGCATACCGATGAGATCTTCTGCATCCGCTCGGTCAATAATTGAAAACCCATTTTCAAATCCAACCTCGTAAGCATATTTCCGTAAAACGGCATAGGCGAAAGAATGAAAGGTTCCGCCGGCAACACCTTGGCATCGGCTGTCGAGCAAACGTGTGGCCCTTTTCAGCATCTCCTGTGCGGCCTTACGGGTAAATGTCAATAGAAGGATAGATCCCGGTGTAACACCTTCATCCACAAGACGTGCCACACGATATGTCAGGGTTCTTGTCTTCCCGCTTCCGGCCCCTGCAATAACAAGGAGAGGGCCATGATCGAAATTTACGGCTTCCAGTTGAGAAGGGTTGAGTTCTCTTTTATAAATAATACGGCGATTCATCTCTTTTATCCATAATGAAGCATTGATCAAGGAAATTTATCTTTCAGGCAAACATATTTGTCAATACCTGAA
>JARRRC010000028.1:0-4888 GCA_037381105.1 Desulfobacterales bacterium | reverse complement strand
TTTTTTAAAATATATAGATAGAAAACTTAAAAGTATTAAGAACTTCGTCAAATCACATCAAATAAGGAGGTAAATTAAATGAAGAAGATATCGGCTCAATTAAAAACATTGTCCAAGTCTCTTGACTCGCTTTCCAAAAAAGTAGAAAAGATTATCCAGGAGGTCGATAAATTTCAAGCGCCCAAGAAAGCTGCGCCCAAGAAAAGGGCCGTTGCCAAGAAGACCGCCGCAAAGAAAAAAGCTGCGCCCGCCAAACAAGTGACAATGCTGGATACCGTATTTGACATCATCAAACGAACTAAAAAAGGCGTAACCGTTGCTCAGCTAAAAGAGAAAACGCAAATGAATTCCAGGCAGCTTAGCAATGCGCTTTATAAGCTTACCAAAAAAGGCAAGATACAAACAAAGTCTCGCGGCCTTTATGTGAAAAAGTAACCTTTTATGGGTCAGTAAAGAATAAATCTTTTTAGAGGTCGCCTTAACAGCTCGAATAAGATCTCCCGTGTGCCTAATCCTATTAATCAGGCAAGCGGGAGATTTTATTTTATATTTTTAACAAATCAGCGCGACTTTCAGGCAGCACTTAAAAAAACTCTTCGCCTGCATTGTCAATTCAAAGTTTTGTTTTATATTTCATAGAAGCCATTAAAAAAACCTCCCTATGGAGAAGAGACATGCTGAATAAGTATATTAACGGTTTTGCAAAAAGTTTTTTATCAGGTATTTTTATTATCGTTTTTTTACTGTTTTTCTCATTCTGCAATTTAAACGCTCTCGCTTCAGATTATGCCAAACACCCGCTCAAGAACAAACAAGGTTTTTGGCCCGTTCATGATTCGAGCCGGTGGCCATTTGAAAAGAGCGATCTTCGTCCCGACCCCGCCCTTGTGTTTAAAACGCTTACAAACGGCTTCCGATATATTCTAATGCAAAACCATCATCCCGAAAACAGGGTAAGCATGCACCTTTATATCCAGGCTGGCTCTATGCATGAATCGAACACACAACAGGGTTTGGCGCATTTCTTAGAGCATATGCTATTTAACGGCTCAACACATTTTAAACCTTCGGAACTGGTAAAATTTTTCCAGAATATCGGAATGCAGTTCGGTCCGGATGCAAATGCCCGTACCGGGTTTAACCAGACGGTTTATGACATCCTATTACCCAAAGGAAACAGGGAAAATCTGGAAAAGGGCTTGTTGGTAATGAATGATTTTGCCCAAGGAGCGCTTCTTTTGCCATCTGAAATTCAAAGTGAGCGACGAATTGTTTTGGCTGAAAAACGAACTCGGGATTCGGCATCCTATCGAACGTATGTTGAAACGCTCAATTTTGAATTTCCGGATGCCAGAATATCCAAAAGACTTCCCATCGGCAAAGAAGAAATATTAAAAAAAGCAAATCAAAGGCAATTAAAAGCATTTTATGATACTTGGTACCGGCCGGAAAATATGATTCTGATTTTGGTGGGAGATTTCGATCCAACATTTGCCGGAAAGCTCATCGAACATCGATTTTCTACCTTAACTCCCCGTGCACCGCCTAAAGCTGAACCTGATCTGGGTAATATCAATCATAAGGGCATTAAGTCTTTTTACCATTTTGAGAAAGAATCGGGGAATACGACGGTGAGCATTGAAGTTTTGCAAAAGATTTTGTCCGAACCCGATTCATATGACTTTCGCAAAAGGCAATTGATAGAAGACATTGCAAACCGAATGGTGAAGCACCGGCTCGATAGATTGGTGATGAAACCGGACGCCCCTTTTACATCGGCATCCATAAGTTCCGGCATTTTTTTGAATCAAGTCAAATATGCAAACATCACAGCGGACGGCGATCCGAAAAATTGGGAGAAATCTTTTTCAGTTATTGAACAGACCTTACGACAAGCATTAATATTTGGCTTTACTTCGTCGGAACTGACAAGAACAAGAAAGGAGCTTCTTTCCGAACTGGATGAGGCGGTCAAAAAGGCATCTACACGCGACAGTTCAAAGATCGCAAACGAGATCATTTCAAGCTTGAATGAAGGTCGTGTCTTTATGTCTCCCCGTCAGAAAAAAGAATTGTTTACTCCGATCATCAACAACTTAACAATAAAAGATGTCAATGGAATATTTAAAGATATATGGGCTCCTAAACACCGGCTGTTGCTTGTTACGGGCAACGCAAAACTGACGGACAAAGATCCTCAAGCGAAAATATTAAACCGCTACCATAAAAGCATGCAGGTTGCCGTAGTAAAACCGGCCGGTGAGAAAGCGGTTGTTTTTCCATATCTGCCGGAGCCTAAAACAAAAGGTCGTATCATACGAACAAAAACGATTCAGGATCTCGGTATAACTCAGGTGGATTTTATCAACGGTGTTCGATTGAATTTCAAAAAAACCGTTTTTAAAGCTGACCAGGTATTGATAAATATTAATTTTGGTCGCGGCAGATCTTATGAGCCTCACAACCTTCCGGGTTTGGCATTACTAAGCGAAAGCGTCATTAACGAAAGCGGTCTCGGCGCCCTTACAAAAGAAGAACTTGAACGGGCAATGGCCGGAAAAAACACCACCGTTACATTCAGCATTGATGAAGACCGATTCTCATTCAATGGTGAAACGGTTTCCAATGAAGTTCCCTTGCTGTTTCAACTTCTGTACGCCCACATGGTCGATCCCGGGTTCAGAAATGAAGCTTACGAGCTGTCTCTGAAACGATTCAGTCAGAAATACGAAGCCCTTTCCAGATCCATCGACGGAGCAATGGTTCTTTCGGGCAGGCGCTTTCTCGCCGGAGGAGACCATCGGTTCGGAATTCCCGATGATGACACCTTTAAGAAATTGACCCTTGAAGATGTCAAATCGTGGGTCCGTCCATTCATTGGCAATAATGACATCGAGATCTCTGCCGTCGGCGATTTTGATGCTGATGCGATCCTCCGGTTAACGGCGCATTATTTTGGAAGCCTCTCATTGCATCCCGTGCCCGATAAACTTACTGGCTCAAAATTTCCTGAATTCCCCGCCGGCCGATCAAAAACCATATCTGTTCGGACAAAAATTCCCAAAGCAGCGGTCGTTGTCGCCTATCCGACAGGGGACATATGGAATATCACCCGGACGCGCCGTTTGTCTCTTTTATCTGACATCGTCTCTGACAGACTTCGAATCCAGATACGGGAAAAATTGGGGGCAGCCTATTCGGCCTTCGCCTTTAACCGGCCGAGCAGAGCCTATCCGGGATACGGTGTATTTCAAACAATGGTTTATGTTGCCCCCGAAGAATCCGATACCATTGCGAAGGGAATAAAGGAAATCGTATCAAACATTGTAGAAGACGGCATTACACAGGACGAACTGAATCGGTCCCAAAAACCGACACTCACCAGTATCAAAGATATGCTTCAAAAAAACAATTACTGGCTCGATACGGTTCTTTCAGGCTCAAAAAGCCATCCTTGTCAGCTCCAATGGAGCCGGTCGATCCTGAAAGAGTATGCTTCTATTACAAAAGAAATGTTAACAAATATCGCAAAAAATTATCTGAAAAATGATAGGGCGGCAACAATTATCGCAATGCCGAAATAGCAAACAAAGTATTGCTCAGCTTTACAAATTCTTCCACAGTAAGCGTCTCTGCGCGACGAATGGGATCAATACCCGACCTCTCGAGTGCATGCTTTGCAGTAGCGGTGTCGATGTTGAGTTCGCTGGCGGTCAAAGCATTCTTTAAAGTTTTTCGTCTGTTCCCGAAGCCCGCTTTGATAACCTTGAACAAAAACAATTCATCCGTTGCCTTAACGTCGATTTCTTTTTTAAACTTCAGCTCCAGGATTTCAGAATCAACTTTGGGTTTGGGATAAAAAATCGAGGCCTTTACATCGATGAGCTTCCTGATATCCGAGCAATACCTCAACATGACGGTAAGCCGGCCGTAATCCTTGCATCCGAGATCTGCCGTGATACGCTGGGAGAGCTCCTTCTGAAACATGAGGATGGCCCGGCTGACACTCTCTCTTGAGAGAATAAGTTGAACAAGAATTTGGGAAGAAATATTATATGGAAGATTTCCAATCACCACCAAGTCTTCACCGGCATCTTTTGCCAGGGCGGTTATGTCCATCGCCAATATATCTTTTCCTATAATGGAAACATTTGTTAAACCTGCGGCAATAATTTGGGTGTTTAAAATTCCAATGATTTGAGGATCTCTTTCGACCGCAAAAACCTTCTTTGCTTTTCGGGCCAGGGGAACGGTCAGCGCACCCATGCCTGCTCCGATTTCCAGAATAATGTCTTCGGATAATATGCCTGCACGGTGGACGATCATCTCTGCAAAACCAGGATCGACGATAAAATTCTGACCGAATTGTTTTTTAGGACGAATGTTGTGTGCCGCGAGCAGTATTTTGGGTGACGTCATGGTATTGCGCGCTCAGGCTTTGGATTCTTGTTTTTTTATAACGCAAATAAAATTTAATTGAGGCAAAAGCTTATTTCTTTGATTCCCTTTTTGACCGTATGACCTTAATAATCTTGCGAGTGATGAAATAAGACGCAACCCCCGGCAAGACTCCCAGTATGATGCCGCCCGCGATCATAGCAACGGTGACATCTATTCCCAGATCTACAAGTTCTAAGAGCGATTCGTACTTTAAATTAAACGGAGCTGCATTCCCAAGAATATATATCCCCACCTTATAACTTCCCACATAGAAAAACGGAGCGGTGATCGGGTTGGAAAACCAGACCCCTAATGCCGCAGCCGCTTTGCTGCCTCGAAGAATAAATGCCAGGCCTACAGCGAGAACCGTATGAAACGGCATGGTAGGAGTGATACCGATAAAAACGCCGATGGCCATGCCCATGGCGACATAATGAGGATCTCCGTC
>JARRRC010000027.1:11951-13010 GCA_037381105.1 Desulfobacterales bacterium | reverse complement strand
ATTCGCAAGGGGGACAAAATCGTTATCTGGGGAAATAATACCCTTCCCTTGCTGGTTGCCTTTCTGGGTGTCATTAACAGCCGTGCGGTGGTCGTTCCGCTGGATGAAATGTTTACCCCGGATATGGTGAATCGGATCGCAGAAAAGGTTCATCCCAAACTTGTTGTTTCATCAATGAATAACCAGTTGTTTTTGAAAAGATTTCCTTTTTTTAGTCTGGAGACCATTGAAGAGAGGCTTCATGGCTATCCTATAAAATCGTTTAAAAAGCCGTCGATACGTGAGTCTGACCTTGTAGAGATTGTATTTACTTCCGGAACTACAACCGAACCCAAAGGAGTGATGATCCGGCATAGAAATATTATATCACTTCTTCCTCCAATAAGAGATGTCATTGGCTCTTTACGGCACGTTATCAGCAGGTTCCTCATTTTTTTCAGATTTCACCGCAGGGTGGGGTTAACATTTCTGGCCATCGCGGTCGGAGGTGCGAAGTTAGACCGGGAAATCTTCGAGTTCTACAGACGACTGGGCTTTGCAGTATATCAAGGCTACGGAATGACGGAAACATCACCCTTCATCACCATTTTCAACCCGCTCAAAGACAAGAAAGGATCTATCGGGAAAGTAATAGGAGATCAGAAAATCAAAATTGCCGATAATGGTGAAATATTAGTGCGGGGGTCAAATGTGAGTGATGGCTATTTTGAAGATGATGCCGCCACTGCGGCATCGTTTCAAAATGGGTGGCTTCGCACCGGTGATATCGGCAGGCTTGATGAAAAGGGCAACCTTTATTTTCTGGGACGGAAAAAAGATATGATTGTGACTTCAGATGGAATCAATATCTATCCTGAAGCGATCGAGTCCGTGCTCAAGTCAATTTCCGGAGTTAAAGACACCACTGTAGTGGGAATAGCAAAAAATGGCGAAGATCAAGTCGTTGCGCTGCTTATCCTTAAACCGGGCAGCTATTCCGGTAGTGATATTATCCGCCAGGCAAATGCTGTCCTTGCTCCATCCCATAGGATTAAAAAATTTCATATCTGGCCGGAGCCT
>JARRRC010000027.1:0-11937 GCA_037381105.1 Desulfobacterales bacterium | reverse complement strand
CTGCCAAGCAACCTCCCCAGCGGCATCGGTCAGACAAAGCGGCGTGCCGACAGAAAAACGGCCGGCTCCGAGAGGTAAAATTACGGATATCGTCGCCAAGATGTCGCAAATAGAGGCCGGAGATTTAAACCCATCTTTGAAATTAGGTCCTGATCTGGGATTGTCCTCGCTGGATCGGCTGGAACTCTCCTTATATCTCGAGAACTATCATCAGATTGCAACTCAGGATCTCATTTTAGATGAGAAAACTTCTGTTAAGGACATTGAAAATCTTCTTGTGGGAGCAGGGGCCATAGAACGTAAAATGCCAATGCCTATTTTTAGCAACCACTTTTTCTTTACCATCCTTCGTTTGATATTCTATCATATTATTCTCTTCCCTCTGATCCGGATTTATTGTAAACAGAAAGTCAGCGGACTTGAACACCTCTTTGACCTGAATCCACCTGTAATATTTATCGCAAATCATAGCAGCCATATGGATACTCCTGTTATCCTAAAGGCTCTCCCTTTCCGTTTTCGAATGGGTCTTTCTCCTGCAATGAAAATAGATTATTTTAGAGAATACTTTATGCCGGATAAAGAGAATTCTTTTTTGCGCATACTTCAATTTTTGGGCTATATTGCACTCGCCACATTTCTTCATGTATATCCATTTTCTTCAGTATCATTTCGTCATAGTCTTGATTATACGGGGGAACTTATTGAAAAAAAGTTTTGTCCGCTTATTTTCCCCGAGGGGCAAAGAACGCGATCAGGGAAAATTCTGCCTTTCAAGAAAGGAATCGGCCATCTTGCCATCGACACAAATGTTCCGATTGTTCCTCTAAATTTAAAAGGTACATTCCAAATTTTGCCTCCTGGTGCGGCATCTCCAAAGCCGGGATATGTATCCGTACATATCGGAAAAGCGCATCTATTTTCTTATGGAGAACCCGAAGCCGTTACAGAAAAGCTGAAGGAAGCCGTAGAAAATTTATAAGGGTGAAAGCGGTCGAGTTGTGGGACGACTTGATCACCAAGCCGTTCGACTCACGCGAGGTTCCGGCACGCATCGAGCGCCGGATTACTGTTTCGAAGGCATAGTTCTAAGATATCCAAACGAGTGTCCATCCATAAATGAGGATTTTTATTTAAGATCCCCCGAAAGAAAGAACGGGATAAAAAGCATGCGAAAAAAATAACCGCCCCGTTGAAGTACCGGGACAAGCCGGCATATGGTTGATATTCCGAGGATTATTTTTTGAGAATAACAAAGAAATTGGGCAAAAAGACCATTTATGGATGGACACGAACTCGTATGCAGTTGGGATCGCCATTATAAATGTATTTCTTGAAGCGTTTTCATTGAGAGGGGAATTGCATGGTGAACGAGATTTCGACGAAAGAGCTGGAAAAGGTGATTGACAGTAAATCGTACCGCATTTGCGACGTTCGTCCGGTCGATGCGTACAATGGTTGGACACTGGAAGGGGAACGACGCGGCGGTCATATAATGGGCGCAAAAGTTATGCCCGCCATTTGGACGTACGAAGAAAACTGGGATGAGATGTTGAGGAACAAGGGCATAATGCCGAACCACCGGATCGTCGTCTACGGCTATACGAAGGATGATGCAGTGGAAGTGGCTGAAAAATTTCTTATATCGGGTTACCGGGATGTGAGCGTGTATACACGCTTCGTCGATGAGTGGGCTGCAAACGAATCCTTACCCATGGAAAGAATGGAGCGGTTCGAAAAGCTAGTCTATCCGAAATGGGTTCATCAGCTTGTTTCCGGAAAGTGTCCTCCGGATTTCAACGGAAACAAGTACGCAATCTGTCACTGCCATTACAGGAATAAAGCGGATTATGATATCGGTCATATCCCGGGAGCCATAGCGCTGGACACCCTTATGCTTGAATCCCCGGATACGTGGAATCGCCGTTCTCCGGAGGAGTTGAAACAGGCATTGATGAAGCTGGGGATTTCTGCAGATACAACAGTGGTAGTATATGGAAGGTTTTCATATCCTAGTAATACTGACCCTCACCCTGGCAGCAAGGCAGGTCACTTGGGATCAATACGGTGTGCGGCCTTAATGATGTACGCAGGCGTAAGGGATGTCCGAGTGCTGAACGGAAGTATTGCCGCATGGGGAAACGAGGATTATCCTTTTTCTACAGACGAATTGAAGCTTGAGCCGTTATCAGAGTTCGGCGATCGTGTGCCTGCACGGCCGGAGATTTTCATTGATACGCCGCAGGTAAAAGCGCTTTTGCGATCTGGTAATGGAAACCTAATCAGTGTGAGGAGTTGGGATGAATTCATCGGGAAGGTGAGCGGGTACAATTACATATTCAAAAAAGGATGTATTCCGGGTGCGATCTTCGGCAACTGCGGCAGTGATGCTTACCATATGGAAAACTATCGAAATATTGATCTCACGACACGGGAGTACCACGAGATCCAATCGATGTGGAACAAATCGGGCATTACCTCGGATCAGTTCAATGTGTTTTACTGCGGGACCGGTTGGCGGGCGAGTGAAGCATTCTTGAACGCCTACCTGATGGGATGGAACAAGATCGCCGTTTATGACGGAGGCTGGTACGAGTGGTCCAATGATCCAAACAATCCAATTACCGTAGGTAAATCGTTATAGAAGGAACCATGGAAAGAGATCCGAACATGCCGGCAAACGACACTTTTCTTAAAATTGCCATGGAAGCCGAGGGGGAGGAGATGTTAGCCGGCCTCATGGCAGCCCAAAGGCATTTACCCTGCAAGTTTTTTTACGACGAGACAGGCTCTAAGCTCTTTGAGCAGATTACCGGATTGGAAGAGTACTACCCGAGCAGGACCGAAAAATCCATCTTGAAACGACACGCCGAAGAACTGATGCGAGGTGCCGAGGGCGCTACATTAGTGGAATTAGGAAGCGGAGATTGCTCCAAGATTTCCATCCTTCTACAAGCGCTCTCTATGGAGAATCTTAAGGCGTCAACATATGTTCCGGTCGATGTGAGCCTGAGTGCCATGGAAGAGTCCAGATGTAAACTTCAGGACAGATTCGGAACCATCGAGGTATGCGGGATCGTTGCTGATTTCATACATCAGATTCACTTGGTTTCGCAGCATGAAGGCAGGATCTTCTGTTTCTTCGGGAGCACTATTGGCAACCTTGGCAGAAGAGATGCAGTTCGGTTCGCCGCGAAGCTGGGCAAATTGACAAAGACAGGGGAACGGCTGTTATTAGGTTTGGATATGGTCAAGGATAAGGCTGTTTTAGAGAGAGCATATAACGATGAAAAGGGCATTACCGCCAGGTTCAACAAGAACATATTGAATGTAGCCAACAAAATATTAAGAACCGATTTTAAGCCCGAATATTTCCGACATCATGCTTTCTATAATGATGAGAAACAGAGAATTGAGATGCATCTGGTCGCTACGCGAGACATGATCGTAAAATCCCCATTTTTTGAGGGAGACCTGGAGATCCCCAAGGGACAGAGCATTCACACCGAGAACTCCCACAAATTTACATCCCATCACATTGACGAGTTCGCGTTGGTCAGTGGACTCTCAGTCCGTGCTGTCTACACCGACAGCAACCGTTGGTTTACATTGACAGATTTCATCAAGTAAGTTTGTTATTGTTAAGTGTGTAGAGTGAAATGGAGGCCATGCACTTTCATCGCCTCAAGTCGTGAACCCGGTTTTTGAAAGCTGCAACATTTCCTCCAGCGAAATGGCGGTAATCTTGCTGTCAAGGGCGTATTTCCGATCCCCGGGATAGATGACCCACAGGTGTTCCAGCCCCAGATCTTCAATGGCGATGTGCATCGACCGCTTTCGACCGGGAGCATCGGTGTATTTAAATTCAAAACCATGTCGTTTGCCGGCGATCATCACCATGAGATCGAGCTCGGCACCCGAGTGTGTTGCCCAGAAATAAGCGTCTCTGGTTCGAAAAACATGAATCATGTGCTCAAGCGCAAACCCGTTTCATGACGCGCCGATTTTGGGATGCCCCCGTAGTTCGGCCAGGGTTGAAATCTTGAGCAGGCAGTTAAACAGACCACTGTCACGGATATATATCTTGGGCGCTTTGACTTGCCGTTTTTTCAGATTCTCAAACCACGGCGGCAAAACCCGAACCATGTAGGCACCGCTAAGAATATCGAGATATTTTCGCGCCGTATTTTCAGCAGTACCAAGGGCTCGGGCGAAGTCCGCTGCATTCCATACCTGCCCACGGTAATGGGCCACCATCGTCCAGAATCTCCGAAGGGTTTCCGCGGCAATGGTGATGCCAAGCTGAGGAATATCTCTTTCGAGAAATGTTCGGATAAAGCTTTCACGCCATTGAGTACTAGCAAATTCAGTTCAGCAAGAAACGCTCTGGGCAGACCACCCCTTATCCATAATTGATCGCGATGCTGCATCCCGATTTCCCAGAGCTGAAAACCTGAAAGATCAACGAATCCGATTCTTCCGGCCAGAGATTCCGAAATACCTTTGACCAGTTGCGGCGATGCTGATCCCAACAATAAAAATCGGGCATTTTGACCGGGCCGATCCACAAGTACCCGAAGCAGTTCGAACCATTCCGGCTTTCTTTGAACTTCGTCGATGATCACCAGGCCGGTGAGATTTTTCAATGCTTGCATAGGAGCAGAAAGACGCTGGATATCGACAGGATTTTCAAGGTCAACAGCACTCCTAAAAAATCAGCATGCCATTTACTAACTTTCAGGTTCGATGCTTGATATTACTGTTTCGGAATGAAGGGTTCTAATAGAAATTGCTAAAAATTTAACCATCTGATACGCTTAAAGGAGTAAGGTAGCGTTGCCATTTAAATATTAAACGGATAAAGGATGTTGCCAAGGAGTGAAATGATAGCAAACATTTTCATAATCGCATTGTTGGTGGAAAGTATCGTGCTCCACGAGATGGCGCACGGCTATGCCGCCTTGTTGTTCGGAGACCGGACAGCCAAACAACAGGGGCGCCTCACGTTAAACCCGATCCCCCATATTGATCCGGTGTGGACTGTTATCATACCGATCGCCGCTTATATTCTTTCCAAAGGGACGTTTATCATCGGCGGGGCAAGGCCCGTTCCCGTAAATCCATTTAATTTCCGGCGGCCGGTCTTGGGAGACATCTGCGTCTCGGTCGCCGGTGTCGCAGTAAACTTCTTGATAGCCATAATGATGATACTGCTGCTCAACATCGTTCAATTCATTTTCAGAGGTCCCCAAGAAATACTGGCCGTGCAGGTGCTGCTGAACGTGGCACTCCTTAACATTGTGCTGGCCATGTTCAACCTGATTCCCATCCCGCCGCTTGACGGCAGCCATCTTTTCAAATATTTGCTGCCGCAAGAATTGCGCCACAGCTATGATAGTCTTGGCCGGACCGGCGCCGGATTCATCATTTTGATTATCTTAATAAATATTCCCGGGATATGGAATATATTCAACACGGTGCTGTTTTGGTTACGGGATTTCCTGCTGAAAACCCTTATCGTTTTCTAATGGCATACCGGAAAAAAATTGATGATATCTTCTAAGTCTGCATCAGCCAAGAAGAACGGTCTGGGGACCCTGTCCGTCCTATCCATCGGCATTGGCGGGATGGTCGGCGGGGGTATTTTTGCCGTCACCGGGCTAACGATCGAACTGACCCGGGGAGCGGCTCCGGTTGCCTTCATCGTTGCCGGGATAGTGGCCCTGCTGACCGCCTATTCATACCTGAAACTAACACTGACGTATCCGGGGCAGGGCGGCACGGTGGAGTTTCTGAACCGGGCTTACGGGACCGGAGTTTTTACCGGCAGCACCAACATTCTCCTCAGCATGAGTTATGTCGTTCTGCTGGCGATTTACGCGTTTGCCTTTGGCAGCTATGGAGCCAATTTCTTCCCCCAGGAGATGTACCGGTTCTGGCAACATGCGCTTATCACGGGCATCATTATTCTGCTTACGATCGTCAACCTGATTGGCGCTCACCTGGTTGTTCGATCCGAGAATTTCTTCAACTTATCGAAAATGCTGCTGCTGGCAGTCTTTATAGGGATCGGCCTCGGCACTCCTCTGGAAACGGGCCGTTTTGATTTGGCCGCATATGTACCCGTCTGGGGAATTATCTCCGGTGCGATGATCATCTTTCTCAATTACGAAGGCTTTGAATTGATTGCCAACGCTTCACCGGATGTTAAAGATCCTAAGAAGTCTCTGCCCATCGCCTATTTTGGAGGGGTGCTGGTAGTGATCATTTTCTATGCGCTGATTGCAGTATCTGTGCTCGGCCATTTGAGTTTCACCAATGTAGCTCAACACTCCGATTACGCCCTGGCGGCTGCGGCCCGATCCTTTCTTGGCAGCGCCGGCTTTTTTATGATTGTAGTTGCGGCGTTGCTGGCAACCAGTTCGGCGATCAACGCGACCCTTTACGGTTCCGGTCGGCTTACGTACGTTATTGCCAAGACAGGCGAACTGCCGGCAGAACTGGAGCGAGGACTTTTTCATGAGCATCCGGAAGGTATGATCATTTATGCCATTCTCTCTCTGCTTATTGCCAACTTCCTGCCGCTGCACGCTATTGCGACCATGGGCAGCGCCGGCTTTTTGTTGATTTTTATGGCCGTTAACATTGCGAACATGCGTCTGGCGGGCGCTACCGGCAGTAGGGCATGGATTTCCGGATTGGGCGCGCTGGCCTGCGGCATTGCCTTTGTGGCACTGTGCTGGCAGGTCTGGAAAGAGCCCGCCACCAGGAGCCAACTTTGGATATTGGCGGGCATGATTTCCAGTTCTTTTGTCATAGAGGTGACGTACCGGGCTGTGACCGGACGCATCATTCATATGAGGCATCACAAACTCTGAGGAACCGGTTTTTAGTCTAAGATTCCCCCCTTGACATAGCAAATATACGGAATATATTTTGTTTATTAACGAATAAAAAATGGATGGAAAAAACTGGAATGACAGGATACAAGATCTGTGTCAGCTTATCATGGATACCCCGCTTGGCGCGCTCGCATTCATGGTGAGCGCAAAAGGAGAAACGTAGATGGCGCTGATTACTATTTCCCAAAGAATTGGCTGCGGCTGAAAGGCCATTGCCGAGCTGGTTGCCGACGGCCTTGATCTGGAACTTTTCGATGACAACAGGCTTCAACAAGAAGCTCGCAAAATGGGCATTCGGTCTTGGGCTATCGAAAATTTGGACGAAAAGGCACCAGACCTTTTTCAGCGGTTGCTGAGCAAAAAACCTGAAATGTACCTGCGCTATTTAGAATCGGTCGTATATGCACTCGCAAGAAAAGGACAAGGGGTCATCGTCGGCCACGGAAGTCAGATTCTGCTTCGCGAATTTGGCTGTGCCCTTCATGTGCGAATTCATGCCGCGGAATCCATCCGTATAAATAATCTGATGAAGCAGAAGCATCTCAGCCGAGAGGTTGCTCAAAAATTACTGACAAAAACAGACCGTGAACAAGACGGGTTTTTCCAATATGCCTTTCATGTGAACTGGGAAGACGCATCCCTCTATGATCTGGTGATCAATACGCAGAAGATTGGTCATGAGGCGGCCGCAAAACTGATTATGGATGCCTATCGATCCGACCAGATTACAGCTTGCAGCTTGGAGGCCGTAGAAATCATAGAAGGATTAGCCTTGCGAAAAGAGATAAATGCTGTGCTGCTCGAAAACAATATCCAGATAAAATGGCTCGATATTGAAGTGCTTAAGAAAGGTGAAGTCACGATTAAAGGTTACATTAATTCGCGGAAAGAAAAGGACAAGGTACTTTCGATCGTCAGGTCTATTCCCGGTGTTACGCACGTGGAGGAAGAGATCGGCACCTTTTCGCATTTAACCTGAACAACAGGCAATCGGGCCTGAAGATTGATGCCGATCATCCTTAAAGGCGCGTAAATCTTAGGCAATCCCCGCAACGCAAAATCCATCGTCTAAAGACAACGGCTTGAGGGTCCAAAGATTCAAGGGCCAAGGGGTCAAGTGATATCGATAGTAAGACCTAACGGCTTGAGCTTTAGAACCCTTGTTCGGAAAGAAAACTAAAACTACAATCATCGCATAAAGGCGAGGGTTTTTCTCCCATTCCCCGAATGAGACAATAAAAGCGGTATTTACGAAAGGCGTACTTGCAGTACGGCGCAGCGATTCACCCTGTTATATAAAGTAGTCGGTGGGCTTTATGAGTAAAAATAGAGAGGATTTAGCCAAGACCGTCGATGCAATGGAAAAAAGAGGATCGCTGAATCCTTTTCTGTTCGGCATCCTGTCAGTTATTATAGGAATAGTTGCAGGTATGGGTGCGGTGGTATTCCGTGGGATGATTGCGGTCGTTCATAATCTTTTCTTTCTAGGAAAACTTTCAGTATCCTACGACGCCAATATCCACACTCTTTCAAGCCCGTGGGGACCCTTTGTCATCCTGGTGCCGGTAGCAGGCGCCCTGGGAGTTGCCTTTCTGGTCAAAAATTTTGCACCGGAAGCAAAAGGGCACGGCGTTCCGGAAGTCATGGACGCCATTTATTACAACAAAGGGATTATTCGCCCTGTGGTAGCGGTAATTAAATCGCTGGCCTCGGCCCTTTCCATCGGTACAGGGGGCTCGGTGGGTCGCGAGGGGCCGATTATCCTGATCGGCTCCGCGTTCGGCTCCACTGTGGGGCAACTGCTTCGGATTCCGCCATGGCAAACTATAACCCTGATCGCCGCCGGTGCCGGAGGTGGAATTGCTGCGACCTTCAACACCCCCATCGGGGGGGTACTGTTTGCCATGGAAATCGTGATGCACGAGGTCAGCGTACGAACACTGGTTCCAGTGGCTATTTCCACCGCCACCGCCACTTACACAGGGAGACTTTTCTTTGGCAGCCATCCGTCGTTTGTCATCCCCAAGTTCCAGACACCCTATTTTCACCCTACCAACCCCATGGCACTCCCTTCTTATATAATCCTTGGCGTGCTCATCGGTGTGGCATCGGCAATCTTTATCCGGTCCATTTATCTGTTTGAGGATTTTTTCGAAGAACATGTGAGATGGGGCTATTACGCACGCCATGCCATGGGTATGTTCGTCATCGGCGTGATTATGTATGTTATGATGGTTTACTTCGGCCATTATTACATCCAGGGAGTTGGGTACGCCACCATCCAGGATGTGCTCATCGCAAGCCTCAGCCAACCTTTACTACTTCTTGCGTTGTTTGTCCTCAAACTGTTTGCCACGTCAATGACCCTCGGCTCCGGAGCATCCGGAGGAATCTTCTCCCCCACACTATTCATGGGGTGCACCCTCGGCGGGGCATACGGCGTCTTTATCAACCAATTGTTCCCCTCGATAAATGTATACCCGCCGGCCTTCGCGGTGGCTGGGATGGCAGGCATGGTAGGGGGAGCAACCGGTGCAGCTCTGGCGGCAATTGTTATGATATTTGAGATGACGCTCGATTACACCGTCATCATTCCAATGACCATTACCGTTGCCGTCAGCTATGGAGTGCGAAGGGTACTATCAAGGCAAAGCATCTACACGCTGAAGCTCGTGCGGCGCGGAAATTACATGCCGGAAGCGATGCGTGCCAACTTCCACCAGCTCCAGCGCGCCCGGGATGTTATGGATCACCACTTTGCCGTCCTGGCATCTACCTGCAACCTGGACGACCTTGCCCGAATCGCCGCGGAACAACCGGATATCTCGTGGTTCCTGGTAGAGGATGGAGACAGCATCAGAGGTTTTGTGACAAAGGAGGCCGCACTCTCGCCTTTGTGTCAATTGAGAGAAGCAGTCACCTTGGGCGAGATCGCCGACAACCGATATGTTACCGTGACAGATGAGACCACGCTGTTCGATGTTATGGACTCGATGCGCCTCAAACAAGTTGCCGTGGCCATGATTACTGACAACCCGACGTCCGTTTCCGCCGGCAACGTGAAAGGATTGATTACCATGCACCAGATTGGGAATACCATGGCACAGGCTGTAGAACTATACTCGGATCGTAAATAAGCAAAATACTCGAAAAAGGTCCTTTCAAATAAATGTCCCCTTTCTCAACCTTATATATCTTGCATACACGCCCTTCAACCTAATCGAGATCATATCCATTGGCCTTTGCAGCAAGTTGACAGGTTGTCATCTGTTGGTTTCGTTCAATTTCGCTCACGGAATATGACTTTTTTGACGTTTTAAAATCGGTGCTAATAATTGTGCCAACCTCATCCAAGCCATTCTTCGACACAAGAGTGCTAACACGACTGATCGTTTTTTATGTCTGAACTTTTTGAACGTGGCTTACATATTAAGGGGCTTCACTCCCACCCAAACCCTTCCCCTTAAAGGGGAGGGGCAGGGAGCGGTGGATCACCATTTGAAACAGTACTTATAAAGCATTGCACTCAGGGTTAAACAAACTTCTGACCAATGGCTTTGCCGTAATCCTGGCAGGCACGCGTTGCTTCATCAGTTTCCATGACCTGTTCTTTCAGATTTAATGCACCCAAATCAACCATATCCATTTTGAATACGTAAAGCATGGTGTCATATATCATGTCGGCAGATTCCCCACTGTGGGTGTAAGACCCGAATGCGCCTCCCATCTTACCCATCAGATTGGCCTTTTCTGCCAGGAAAAGAAATGTTTTCATGCCCGTGGTGATATCCCGATGATAAGTGGGACACCCGAATACGAAACCGTCGTATCCTCCCATGTCCTTTTCATCTTTTATTTCAGAGATTTTTTTCAGCTCCGCGGTGTTTCCAGTGAGACGGACACCTTCAGCGATATATTCCGCCATTTTTTCCGTAATTCCAGTTCTGCTGTAATATCCGATAAGTACTTTCGCCATTTTTGTCCTCCTTTTTAAATTTTAATATGCTCATGATTATTTTTAATCGACCCTGGAAAAAGCCTTGATATTGGCACTGTATACCAGGCATGTATCCGGAGGTTCATACTCACAGGTATAGCCAAAGACAGAGCAGACATAATAGCATGCCACGGCTTCAGGATTATCAAGACTGTCAACAGCCTTCTGGTAAAGATCGGCTCGAATTTCTTCAACTTTTACGGTGTGGGATTCGACCAATATTCCTCAATAGAAATAAATAAGGTGGATACTATATGTTGTGTTCCGCTTTTCAGCCATCAAACTTTTGATATATTGAGATTATCATAGTCCAAGTCTATTCAGAAACAGCAACAACTATGCCAATATATCATTTCTTAGCTAAGCATCTAATATTTTTGAAGAAAAAACGTTCAAAAATGAAATGAATGTGTTTCAGCTTGATGATATGTGAAACACTACTGTATCTTGATCAAATGTATCGAGGCTATTAAAATGTTTGATGTTTTTCATATTTTAAAAATGGCGGGCGGTAAAATGGTTTGAAGGTAAAACTTATTAGGATCGGGTTTTATGTTGAAAGGAAACCAAATATTCGTCAATTTAAGATATTAAGATAACCACACGAATTTCAGACTTGCCAAAACAAAAATCCAAGATTGATTCATTGTGCATAAATCACAAATTGATTAGCCCCTTGATATTTAAATTTTCATAGCAGGTATCCACAAATCGAATTTCTGACGGTGACTCTTAAACTTTTAACGCTGGAAGCATAACTTTTTCAAGTCTCATTCTTTGCCTTTCAAGGATCTCTCTGTCTTTTACTCTTTCAAATTTAATCATTTCCCTAAAACGAAGAGTCACCTTGCTAAAGGGTTTTGGCAGTAGAAATTTATCCCAACTGTTGAAATACCATGCTTTTTTCGCAGAAACAGAAAAAGGGACGACTACGGCATTGGCAGCATGTGCCAAACGGATTACACCCGGCTTAACAACACCTGAAGGCCCCTTCGGTCCATCCACAATATGAGCTGCAAGTTTATTCTTCCTTAAACA
>JARRRC010000026.1:0-19487 GCA_037381105.1 Desulfobacterales bacterium | reverse complement strand
CCCCCCTCATGTTGATTTTCCTTGTTTTTTTCTCCTAAAGATACCGTGCCATCTTCATCATAATCTCGTGTTTTTGCATAGCTCCCGGCATGGACTCCTGCAAGCTGCCGTTATCAAATACCAAAATCTGTGGAACACTCAGTATATTGTATGTCGAAGAGAGCGACTGACTGGAATCCACGTTCAATTTGCCGACCCTGATTTTTCCCTTGGCATCTTTTGCAAAATCATCGATCACCGGCATGGCCGCCCGGCATGTGGGACACCAGGGAGCCCAGGCAAAAACAAGTACCGGTATTGGAGAACCCAGCACTTTCTGATTGAAATTATTCTCCGATATCATTAAAGGCTGCGCCTCAAATAGTTCGTCTGTGTCCAGCAATTCCCCGCATTTTCCGCATCTTGCGCCGGAATTGATTTTTTGGGAAGGTATTCTGTTACGGGTCTTGCATTTCATGCACCGAATCAGATAGGATCCGTCGCCTTCTGCTCCGGTCTGTTCCATTTCCAGCGCCGCGCCGCACTTACCGCATTTTGGAACACCCGAAATCTTTTCATGGGGTAACCTGTTTTTGGCCCCGCATTTTGAACATTTGATCAGTTGCTGTGTGCTCTGTTCCATTGCCTTTTATCTCCGGTATTCTAGTAAAATAATATCCGTTTAATGAAAGTAAAGTACTTAATGCATTTACTTTTTCCAGAATCTTATAAGAACATCTCGGATTCCATATTTTACACAATCTGTTGACAACGCCGCAAATCCGGCTATGATGATTTGAGATGAATTCCTTTTGTCCGGACTCCCGTCCATCATATAAAAGGGGATAACACCATGAACAAAACAAGGATTCCGGAAGAATACGTACTGTTTCGAATCGCCTGGCAGCACCGCAACAGCATCCAGCATCTTGAAAGAGAATATCTTGACCTTCGGATTCGTCTGCGGGATGCCGAAGCAGATCTTCGATCCGACCCGAAAAATCAAGAACTGATATCACGGGCGGCATACTTGAAAACCCGGATAAAAGATCTCGAAAACAGATATACCTGGATTTCCACCGGCAGACCGGCGGAGATTCCATTTTGGGTGATGCCTGCGGGATGAATTCAAATAAAAGACAAGATCCTTTATAGAATCCCGCGGGTTTACCTTCGGGAGTTTCATAAAATCGTTACACGATTTTATTTATGTTTTCTTTTCTTTGAGCCGCAAGGTTTCTTTAACCAGGTTTTTTTCGTGTTCAAAGTTCACAACTCGCTGGAGCATGATTTTCTGAGCCATTACGGGCCCGGCTCCATGCCATGTGCCGACGCCATGCAACCCCGCCGTCCAGTGCTGAAGCAGTTTGTGAACTTTCAAAATATTTTCCGTGGGCTCTGCGGATCCAAAACTGTAAAATTCCTCCACATAGTCTTTAACTTCGGGGTTTTTCAATTCTTTTAAGGAGGGGATGGTTACGACAAGTCCTCCGCCGATATCTCCTGCCAGAGCCATGATTCGCCAAAATGCATTGCAAATATTGAGCTTGGCCACATTCCCCATAACCTCGTCCGGCAAATAAACTCCGGAACCCGGAGGATCTTCGACGCCTTCATGGGCAGCGGCCAGACCACATGCACGGCCTGTCTCCCTGAGCACCACCATTTCCGTTATCTGCTCGTTGATGTGGGGTATTCTGTCCAGTCCTTTGTATTCCTGGATAAGCTTGGATGCGCCGATAATCTGGTTCATGAATCCGACCTTACAGGTACCTCCGCAAGTCATGCGGTGGGTCTTGGCAAACCGTGCAACGATTTTGCCGGAATACGGGGTTTCTCCGCAGTGAAAAACCCGTTCCCAGGGCACAAAAACATTATCGAAAATAACCATCGATGTCTCCCGCTGGCCAAATACCGGATTGCCCAGCTCATAAGGATCATCCGCCATCTCTCGCTCAGCGGAGTATGGAGAAAACTGACAGACATAGGTAATCCCCTTGGCGTCGGCAGGTGTCGCAAAAGCCACCGCATAGTCTTCCTCGCCTGCTCTGTGTGACGATTGCGGCATTACAACCAGTTCGTGGCTTGCAAAAGCACCGCTGATGTTGATTTTTGCGCCCCGCACAACAATGCCCTTCTTGTCTTTATCCACCACTTTCAATGAAAGATAAGGGTCCGGCCAATCCAAGGTTTTTTTGTCTCTTCTTCCCCTGGGCTCGGTCAAAGCGCCGGCAACGGAAAGATCTTTTTCTTGAACCGTCTTTAAAAATTCCATAAACCGCGGGTGATATTCGGTTCCCAGATTCTGATCCATCTCCCAGGTCGTAGCGGCCAGAGAATGGAATGCATCATATCCGACACAACGATAAATACAGGTTCCCAGCTTTTCTGCCGTGAATGTTCCGGCTTGGGCTTTTTTAACCAGATCTTCTTTGCCGGCACTTACATGGGTATATCGATTGACCAAACCCCCAATCAGGGGAGAATAGCAGGACATGATGTCCTTATATTTCGGGTCCAGGGCCCATTCATAACTTGCCTTGTTGGATGCCACCACCGTTCGATTTTTTATATAAAGATTAAACATAAGCCAAACCAAATTAAAACTCAAGCGTCCCGGACTTAATTTCCGTCAAAACCGACAAAGTCTTGCAGATCGAAAGCGGGAAGTCAGAAGTCAGAATCCAGGCAGCGGAAGACAGAAAGCTCAAAGCACAACCAATAGAACCTGTTCAACGATCCAAACAATCTAAACCATCTAAACGATCCTAACCTCTTAACGAATCTTTAAACAATCTTTACAATTTCGTCATTCAAACTTTACCATGAATGTTTATGTTTCCATCAACCAAGAAAGACACCGGATTTGAAACTCCCTACAATCTGGACGTTTATTAAAACCGGTATTATTTTATAAATACTTGATATAACGGAGGTGGCATATGAAATCAATCTTCAACCGATGGATCACTTACACCGTGATTTTGTTTGCAGTGATCTTTTTCGGCTATCATGAGGTGATAAGCATGGATAATACGGATACAACGGAAAATCATATGGCAGATACATCAGTAAAAACCGCTTCCGCTGTTTTTGCCGGCGGCTGCTTCTGGTGCACAGAGTCGGATTTTGAAAAAGTCCCCGGCGTGATCGACGCAATTTCCGGTTACACCGGAGGACACGTAAAAAATCCAACTTACGAGCAGGTTTCCGCCGGCGGCACCGGCGATGTGGAAGCCGTGAAAGTCATTTACGATCCGTCCAAGGTCAGTTAT
This sequence comes from Desulfobacterales bacterium, assembly GCA_037381105.1. Taxonomy (GTDB): domain Bacteria; phylum Desulfobacterota; class Desulfobacteria; order Desulfobacterales; family UBA11574; genus UBA11574. The sequence continues at coordinate 16,233 of JARRRC010000026.1, read as the reverse complement.
AAACAACTGCTGGAATATTTCTGGCAACACGTGGATCCCACAGATTCGGGCGGGCAGTTTGTGGATCGGGGCTCCCAGTATCGGAGCGTCATCTTCTATGCCAATGCAGGGCAAAAACGCCTGGCAGAGGAAACAAAAGCCCAACTGGCAAATTCCGGAGTGTTCAAGAATCCTATTGTGACACAGATTCTCCCTCTGGGGCCATTCTATCCGGCAGAGAAATACCACCAGAATTATTACAAAAAGAATCCGATTCGATATCATTTTTATCGGTACAATTCCGGCCGCGACCAATGAGGACGGTACCGAGCCGCCCTTTAACAACAAATATTGGGACAATCATGAAGCCGGCATCTATGTGGATATTGTCAGTGGCGAACCGCTCTTTTCGTCTCTGGATAAATTCGACTCCGGCACGGGCTGGCCCAGTTTCACCAAGCCTCTGGTCCCTGGAAACATTGTGGAAAAGAAAGACCGAACGCTTTGGATGATTCGCACCGAAGTGCGCAGCAGGCACGGCAACAGCCACCTGGGTCATGTGTTCGATGACGGACCTCCGCCTACCCATCTGCGATACTGTCTCAACAGTGCAGCTTTGCGTTTCATTCCGGTCGAGGATCTGAAAAAAGACGGCTACGGCCAGTTCTTAAAACTGTTTAATAAGAAACAAGTACAAAATTAACAGTGAATTTTATACGACCACGGTTCATCGCCATATATTTTCAAAAAAGGCGCTATGAACCACGACATCTTAGAGCGACCCAATATTTAAGGATGTATGTGTAGAGCATTTGAAATCGAATAAACATTCGTGCAGTACATCCTTAATATTGGGTCGCGGTGTAACATCAAATTTAAAGATCGGCATATCGCCTTTTTTGAAAAAGCATGGCGATGATCATTCACAACCAACCTCTGGTATAAACCCTGCCATGTTACATGCTTACATAACAACCGGGCTGTGAAGCTTGTGTGTGTACCTATTTGTGGATTATCGGCTTCAAAAGCAAATTCGATATCCAAGGCTGTTTTTTACGTTTACTGATATGATGTCGGCAAATCAGCCCTGGAAGGTCTGAAAGGCGTCAAACAAGTGACCCGAGGTTTTAAAGATTTTAAAGAGATCAACACGGTTTATTATGATCCGCAACTCATCACCCTCGATGACATAATAAAGGCATTGAAAGCCGCCGGTACGTATAGGGGAGTAGCAAACTGACCTTCAAGTTTCGTTTCCTAAAAAGGTTCAAGGTGCTATTGGGTTGAATGCTTGAATGTCTAAATGGATGGAGGCTTGGGATTGTTTGAATGGTTTAGATCGTTTGGATTGTTCCCCTTTCCCTATATTCTCTTTCCTCTTTCCTATTTTCTGATTCCGGCCTTCTCATATTCTGATCCCTGATCTCAGATCTTTGACCTCCGGCCTCCGACTTTGGACTAAGACGGGTCTGCCGGCAGAGAAAACCATATGTAGGTCTCATTGTCGTGTATCTGAGCCCCGACTTTTCCGTTATGCGCATCAACCAGCCCTTTGACAATAGCCAGGCCGATGCCCGCTCCGCCATGCTCCCTGGAACGGGATTTTTCTCCCCGATAAAACCGTTCGAAGATGAAGGGCAGATCTTGTTCGTCAACTTCAACACCGGTATTGGCGATAACCACTCGAACTTGACGATCCACCGGTTGCGTAAATATTTTTACCGTGCCGCCGGAAACCGTGTACTGGACGGCGTTTTGCATCAGATTGCGGACAATCTGGGATAGCTTGTCGGAATCGGCATAAACCCGAACCGTTTCGTCAACTCCTTTTGAATCTATATGAATGCCCTTGGCTTCAAATTGAGATCCAAAAATATCGATCGCGTCATCGATCACGTCTCTCATCCGAATCTGAATGGGATCAAGCGTCTCTTTTGCAGCATCTGCTTTGGCCAGACGCAGAATATCTTCCACCAGATGCGTCAGTCGCAAGGTTTCTTCGTGAAGAAGTTCAAAGGTATCTTTAGACTTGGGAACGACATCATCAATCAATGCTTCCAGATATCCCTGTATATTACTGAGGGGCGTTCGAAGTTCATGCGCGACATCGATCATCATGGTTTTTCGCAGCTGTTCGATCTCCCGAAGGCTGTCCGCCATCCGGTTGAAGGCCAAAGCCAGTTGGCCGACTTCGTCCCTGGACCGAATCGGGATGCTGGCCGAATAATCTCCTGATGAAATTCTGCGTGTAATTGCCATCATTTGAGCGAGTGGTTCCAAAACACGCTTGATGAGAAGAAAGCTGAGAAGCACGGCAAGCAACAATGCGGACAAACTGGCCCAGATAAGGTATCTATGAACGGCACTCACAAACATGTCGTGAATCGGGCCGGTAGAAATGTTGTACTTCTCCATTAAGATCATAAAATAATTTGCCGCCAGATAGTCAACGGACAACCAAACAATTGCTATCACGAACCCGATAACCAGGATGTTAATTCCTAAAAGTTTCCAGACCAAATTTCCGGATGCCGAAAGATTCCTATTGTTCATCCGTCATTTTCTTCCGCAAAATAATACCCCACGCCGCGAGCGGTCATAATGTACCGGGGCGTCGATGGATGATCTTCTATCTTTTGTCGCAACTTTCCGATGTGAACATCGACGACACGGTCAATGACAAAAGCTTCACCTTCGGGATACAGATGATTTAAAAGTTCATCCCGAGTAAAAATCCTTCCGGGAGACACCATAAGGGCCTGCAAGAGTGCATATTCATGGGGGGTAAGTTGAACAAACCGATCCTTTAAGCGCACTTTTCGCTTTTCCAGATCCAGTTCCAGATCTTTAAAAGATAAAATGCTTTTATCTGTTGTGGAAAAAAGACGCCCTCTTCTGAGAACGGCCTTCACCCGGGCAACCAGCTCTCTCGGGCTGAACGGCTTGGTCACATAATCGTCAGCGCCCAGCGTCAAGCCTGAAATCCTATCAATTTCTTCTCCTCGGGCGGTGAGCATAATGATGGGAATATCTGAAAGTCGCCTGAGTTCCCGGCATACTTCCCAGCCGTCAAGTTTTGGAAGCATCAAGTCGAGAATGACCAATATCGGATGAAGACGTTTTGCAATCGCCAGTCCTTTTAGACCGTCATGGGTCGAAACGGCATTAAAGCCTTCCTTTTCCAGATAGAGCGCTATCAGAGATGCCGTCTTTTTATCATCTTCTATGATCAGTATCGTTTCCATCCTACTTATAAGCACTAAAATCTACTCCCCGCTGCCGAGCCCGTTCTTCATACCATGCATCTTCGTCTTTTGGCGGCCTCACCTGTTCTTGTTCTTCTTTGCGGACCAAACTGCCGGCCTCCGCAGGACCGGTTGTTACGCAAAGACCGCATCCGATGCACCTGTTTTTGATGATGCGATAGTTCTTTTCTTCTTTTTCAATCGCTTTCACCTGACATCGCTCATCCGCGCAAATACCGCAGGCCTCGCATGCATCAGGATCGATTTGAGCGTAATAATAAGAATTGACGACATTGGGAAGCCCCATGTTTATTGCCCGCAACAGCCCGCAACAACACCCGCAGCAATTACAGATAAACCAGTGACCACTCTCAATGTTGCTGGTCAGGTGCACAAGCCCCAGTTCTTCGGATTTGCGGATGAGTTCGTAAGCCTCTTCCTTTGAGATAATTCGCCCGCCCCATGGACTGTTCCTAAAGGCATCCGGCTTCGGGTCCATGGCCATGCAAACCTCCAAGGGCCGGTCGCAAGGTTTGTCTAAAATCCCCTGTTTCTTTTTACAGATACATTCATTCACCATAAAAGAGCGTGCCGCGCCAATAATACTCGAAACCTGCTCACAAGTCAGCGCCTCCTGACTCACGGGAATTTGTTTTTCTATGGGGATGACCTGCATGACCTGGGGTTTGTATTTCAAGAACTCGGCTCCCCAGTACCTGGCGTACGCATCACACATCCTGGCAAACTCCCGATCCATCCGCTTTATTTGAAACTCATAAATCCCGATAACCCATGGCATTAATTTAAAGGTTCTGACACCGTCAGATTCGCTTCCAAAAATTTCTCCTCGATTCCACATCGAGGTCAACATCTCATCGAGTCCTTCCAATGGACGACCGGTGCGCATGGCGATTTGTTTCGGTGTCTCGGGCGTCAATCTTAAATCGCAGAAAAGGTCGGCCTCTTCAGGAGTGAAAATTTTTTTGAGGATCTTGATTTCAATGCCGCTTTTCGTAGACGGAAAACCATTGGGCAACGCGTCGAGCACCTTTGCCAGCCTCTGATAAATCTGGTCGCTCATTGTTCGTTACCTCCGAGTTATAGTTAATCGGTGGAGATGTTTTTCTAAACAGCCGCTGCATGGATAATCTTTTCTTTAAACCGCATTGAACTCTCAAGGCCAAAAGATTTAATCCTTAACACGCTTGGATGAGCGGGTTAAGCGTGAAGTTTCGGTCCGGATAAACTTGGATTGATAGAATAGTGACCGTTGTGCCGGAAGTCCGAAACGTCAAAATCACATATCAGCGGTGCATGGTCGGAAAATTTGACATGGGGAATCTGAAAACGGGTCACTCGAATCTCCGGACTGTGAAAAATATAATCGAGCTGTCTTCGAGGAGCCCGGCTGGGATGGGAAGGCTGACCGTTGCTGTTTGCATTATGCAGGTTTGTGGCGGCAAGGAATAACTGAAGTTCTCGATCACCCCACAACACATTGAAATCTCCTGCAACGATCACCGGCTTTTTTATGTTTTTGAGCAGGGTATGAAGGTCCTGCAACTGGTACTGTCGGTGGCGGAATTTGAGCGAAAGATGCACCAGAAAAATCGAAAAGTCTTCAAGTTCGAGTTCAATCACCAGGCGTTTGATTCCATTGCGAAAATAATGGAATTTTTGGGCCACAATCTCCCGGTTGGTCAGGATGGCATTTCCCTGCTTGTTCAAGACCGGCACTTTCCGCACCACCGAACCATTGGAATATTTTGACTGATAAATATGAAAGTGCTGCAATTCCCGTGCGATGGCTTCGGCCTGGTTGCTTTTTCCGGAACGAAAGGACCCGGCATCCACCTCGATCAATCCGATAACATCCGGATCCATCGGTTTGATGAAATCCACGATTTTTTTCAGATTGCCATTGGTATTTTTGAAATAGCCGCTGTAAGGTATCGGAAGGTGAAACTGCCTCCCAATCCCTGCTGCATAACGTATATTGTACAAAAGAAATCGCATACTTTTTTTAAGTTCGATACTCCTGATGGCCCCTAGCCGCAAACGACATTCCCGACAAACAGGATTTTACTTGACTTAACCTGTAAACCGGCAAATCAAAATGGATAAGTTCTGTATAGATTGCCAAATAATAATACGATAACCTGTAAAGTCAATGTTTAATTTTAAACTCAAGTTTCACGATTGAATCAAGTTCATCCTTTTTAAGTCTTCTGCGATGTCTGACATACCAAGTCGCTCAAGGGTTTTCGTTTTTTGCAGGCCGGATTCCGGGTCCCAGCCTCGAAGCTCATAAAATTCCATTCGCATGGTTTCAAATTCATCCCGTTTGAGGGTATCGCCTTTCCGGCTGGCCGCCTTTCCCCCCGGTCCCGGAATAATTACATCCGGATTCATAAAAACCGTTTCAACCGGGTCCGTAAAATTGAATTCCGTGGGAACGTCATCTATTTTGGGCCGCCGGCCTTCCCTTAAAAGAATTCCCCGCTGCAGGTTGAAAATTCGTTCGCCGTATTGGTTCAGCCCGGTTTCATCGATTTCAATACCGGTTACCGCATTGAATATTCGACTTTCAAGGCCGGGATCTCCCACGCGATCCGGCGTATCCCAGGATACCATCAGCGGCCATACGGAATCACACAACAAAAGGCTGTCTTTTGTGTAGGTTCGGTCGATGATGTTCTTTGCCGCCATTGCCTTTCCTTCATGGGTTGTCAGGTCCCACGCCTTTTCATGTTTCCAGAATTTTGTTGCTGCTTTTTGAAAAACATCGGATGTTACCGGCGAAGATTCGGGATCAGCCTGGTTCATCACCCATAGTCCGATGAGCCAGCTGATCTCATGCAGCATGGCAATGGGCTGTCTGGGCTCTAATGCATACAACAGGCCGTTCATCAGATATTCCCGTCCGGAATACGTGGCGCCGCTTCCGACGCCGGACACTTCATTGTCGAAATGCGCCTTGGCCTGTTTGCCCAGCGTTTCGCCGGCACGAAGAAGGCCTTGGGCCAGAATATCGCCGAATCCTTTCCTGTATGCGATCATATGGGCAAGGGTCTCAAAGAATTCGCGCGTTCCAAGTGTTGAAATATTGAGACCGGTTTCTTTTTCACCGAGGTATCCCGATGCAAAGCATGACTCTAACCACTTAATAATATTTGACATCTCCATTGTGCAAATCGACAGATCATTGCAGATTCCCGTGGCTTCCACCGCGGTCTCAGCCGACTCCCCGGGTCTTCGAACCACCCACGGGAAATAAACAAACATGGACTGGCATTTCCGGACAACCTCTTCCCCGGATGCGGTCCGATACGCATTCCGGTATTTACAGTCGAGCCCGCATTGATAACAGGACGACTTTCCGGATCGATACACCTGTTCTTTCGGAAAAGGGGCCGGAAAAGGGCCGCGCTTGTTCAAGCGAGTAATCAACCGATTGAGATCTTTTAATTTATCCGGATGTGCCGCCAGCGGATGCCCGGACCCGGATACCGCGACCGCCTTGAGATTCTTTGATCCCATTACCGCACCGAATCCACCGGTGGCACTCCCCTCATTATCGGTCATCAGGTTGGCACTCCGACACAGGTTTTCACCGGCCACACCGGTGGTGACAATTCGTACATTTTTTCCATGGGTTTCTTTTAAGATATCCCGGACATGATAAACACCTTTTCCCCAGAGCAGCGATGCATCCAGAATTTCAGCTTTACCGTCATGAACCCAGACATAGACCGGTTTCTCGGCTCTTCCCGAGATGACAATCCCGTCATAGCCGGCTCTTTTTAAGTAAGGGCCGAAATATCCGCCAAGGTTTCCGTAACAGAACCCTTCCGGCATCAGCATGGGAGACTTTCCCACGACCTCGAACCGAGACGCACCCTGAACACCCGAGGCACCCAGGGGACCACTCATCAATATCAGGCGATTTTCCGGATCAAAGGCACCCACATCAGGTCGAATTTCCTCCCAATAAATCCGGGTGGCAATTCCCCGTCCGCCGAGGAAACGATCCGCATAATCCATGGTTTGCAGCTCGGTGATTCGCAAATCAGATAGATCTATCTTGACTATCTTCCCACACCATCCGTACAGGTTTGGGGTCATATTATCCTCCTTATTGCTTTTGAGATAGGTTCCGGAATTGCTTTCAAACGCTGCCCGCGGTTGATGGCGTTATGGTCGGTTGAGAAACCGTTGTTTTATCAAAACATAAAACAGATAAATCACGAGCGCCCATATCAGGCTGTTGATAAAAAGCGGTATAAAAATAAGGTCTCCCGGGAATAACTGCCTCGGATACCATGCCATTGTCAACACAGGAAAATATAACACTTTCGAAATCATCATCAGCAACCGACCGCCCAAAGACATCTGCGTTTCATTCACATTGGCCGTAACCACGGAAAAGGTTATCATTGAAACCACTTTCGTGACAATAAATTGAGACACTGCGATACCCAGAATGATAAAATATTTTTTCAATTATTTTTTAAAAATCATCCCCTTTTTATCTTCGTCAGCCTCTGTTCAATGCCAAATCTGAAAATATTAAAGTTCCTGTTGATCGACTCGTTTGAGTTCAAGGGTTATTCCCTTGGGGTCGGGGCAGTGAATCAATGCGTACCCCTTTTCTTTTTCCCAAGGGAAATCGGCTCCATAGCGAAGTGCGCTGACATAAGGCGCAATGGAATTCCAGGCACCCAGGCATATTCCTGCGGGTGTCGTATTTTCGACCATGAAAACCTGGCCAACTTTGTTGTTATGGCCCTGGCACTTGCCGCCTTTTATCGTAATACGTATCGGCATGGTCAAAACTCCTTTATTGTAATAGAAATTTTATCATGAAAACACGAAAACATATATTTATTATTTCGCATTTTCGGCCTTTCGTGCTTTCGCGATGACTTACCCCTCCACTACCAACAGGGTGGATCCGGTGGTTTTGCGATCCTCGAGATCCCGATGGGCTTTTGCTGCTTCGGCCAGCGGGTATGTCTGCCGGATCTCGATCTTGACCACTCCTTTTTCCACAACCTCGAACAGATCTCGCGCATGGGCCAGCAAATCTTCCCGCCTTGCGGTATAGGTCATCAGACTCGGCCGGGTAAGGAACAAAGACCCTTTTGCACCGAGAACCCCAACGTCTATGGGGGATACCGAACCGGAAGACTGGCCGAAACTGACCATCATTCCCATGGGGCGTAAACAATCCAGTGATTTCATAAAGGTGGATTGTCCCACGGAATCGTACACCGCATCAACCCCTCTTCCATTGGTGATCTCTTTTACCCTGGCAACAAAGTCCTCATCCCGGTAGAGAATGGGATGATCACACCCGTGGCTTGCCGCAAGATCTGCTTTTTCGGGCGAACCTGCTGTTCCGATCACCGTGGCGCCCAAGTATTTGGCCCACTGGCAGACCAGCAGCCCTACGCCGCCCGCCGCAGCATGGATCAGGATAAAATCACCTGCCTTAACACCGTAACATCCGTGCAATAGATATCGGGCGGTCATCCCCTGAAGCATCATCGTTGCCGCCTGCCGCGTTGAAATCCCGTCCGGAAGCTTTACCAGACGGTGGGCCGGTATAATTCGAACTTCTGCGTACGCGCCCGGCGGCAGTCCGGCGTAAGCCACACGGTCCCCCTTCTTAAGCTCGCTCACACCTTCGCCGACAGCTTCGACGACTCCGGCACCCTCCATCCCGGGTATAAAAGGCATTGCGGGCAGAGGATAGAGACCGCTGCGATGATACACATCAATGAAATTCAGTCCCACCGCTTCATGTCGAAGCAGCACTTCCCCGGCTTTCGGCTGCCCCGGATCATAATCGACCCACTGTAACACTTCGGGACCGCCTGTTTTTTCCATCATAACAGCTTTTGGCATAATGCGCCTCCTTTTTCACGATTGTTCTTTAAATAAAATTGTATAACGATTTTATGAAACTCATTTTATTAAACGTTGCTTCTTACTATAGATACCACAAAAAATATCAGATTAAACAAATCCAATGATTGGCTTCAGACACCTATTTTACACCGTCGGGTAATACGATCCGGGGAATTCTCTTTAACGTAATCTATTTGGGGGACCAGGGAGTTTTTCTTCTAAATGCTTGAATATCAGCGGATTGATCTTCTATTTCGGTATCCGGATTTGGGCTTCGAGCGATAACGGGAAAAGATGACCCGACAAGCCGGAAAATCTTTGTTTTCTCATTTGAAGTCAAACATAAACATCAACAAATTCAGCATAATTGGATTTTAACAGTCTCCTTCCGTCAGGACCGTATTCTCCATCTGATTCATCCAGGACATAGACTGTGAATACATCTTCATATCCAAGTGGCCGGGGGTATAGGTCGAGACAGACCGGATCCCGTTGAATGGGGCTGGGCGCAGGAATTAAACCCGGAGCCGGCACTAATGCTTTTATTGTCGGAGAATTCACAGTTTAAGTCTCAGATGTTTACCATTAAAAAAGCCGAATTGCCATTACTTAAGGCAACCCGGCTGTCTCGATGTCCGTTAAATAGTTGGCTGGTTTGTATAAGGCAATTAGTCAAAAGGCCGATTCGTTAAATGGATGGTTCTTTGAATTGATTTCTATGTGCCAATTTTACGTTTTGACCATTCGACGATTTGACGACTCGCCAATTTAACCAATGTTAACTATTTGACGATTTAACCAAAACGGAGATCCGTGGCTTTCCGTCCCCCGATCACTCGGGGTTTGGCTTTATCTTTTAGATGCGATACTTTTTTTGCAATAATTGTGCCTTATTATTTTATTACATTATTTCAGCTGGTTATATGTTTTTCATTTAGATTCACTTTTAAAATTGTGAAATCAATGCCACAATATTTATTATATTTATTTCACATAATGATGATATTTAAAAGCTCCATGGGTTCGCCGATTACCGCCCATGCACCATTTTCCTTGAGCTCTTTCAGGGAGCGAAACCCCCAAAGAACGCCGACAGGATACATACCGGCTGAAACAGCGGTTTTCATATCAATGGCGGTATCTCCAAGAAATAGAAAATGTGACGGCGGTATCGACATTTTTTTCACTACCTCAAGGGCTCCCTGTGGATTCGGCTTGCGTGGAATCGAATCGCGTTGTCCGAACACAACATCAAAATTCCATTCTGAAAGAAAGGCCTCTACACATTTTTGGGCAAGAGCGTCCGGCTTATTCGACAAGATAGCAAGTCTGAGCCCTTTTTCCGTCAACGCATCCAATAGATGGGAAATGCCGAAATAGAGTTTAGACTTTACATGATAATTATAACTATAATCCTCTATATATTCTTTTAGACAGGCATCAATCATTTCATTATCGCGATATTTTTCAGGCAATGCACGTTCGACAAGAATTCTCGAACCGTCCCCCACAAACTTCCGGTAAGCGGAAATCCCATGTGTCGGGAATCCTTTATTTGACAGAACCCTATTTACAGAATAACCAATATCATCTATGGTATCAATCAATGTGCCATCAAGGTCAAAAATTACCGCTTCGAATTTCATATGAATATGTTACGCCGCTAACCACAAATGAACGCAAATATGGGATCCGGCTGATGGATTGCATTCGTGTTTATTCGTGCCAATTCGCGGTCTCCGAAACAAAATTTTATTTGTTTATTCGCCGGCTTTTTGGTAAAAGTTAAAGGTAAGCCGCCGAACGAATAAGATTCAGAATTCACTCCCTAAACACACACTGAAGATCGATAAAGGAATAACTCATGAAGGAATTCAATGCTGATGAACTCTCCGGATACAACGGCGAAAACGGAAATCCCGTATACGTTGCATATCAAGGCAATGTATACGATGTCAGCGGCAGCAAACTCTGGCGTAACGGAATGCATATGCGGCGTCATCATTCAGGAAAAGATCTGACGACCGATATCCAGGCCGCCCCCCATGAACCGGATGTACTGGAAAGATATCCCAAAGTGGGAACACTTAAAAAAGAACCCGAAGAACGACAATTGCCTGCGGTTATTGCATGGCTGTTACAGAAATATCCCATGCTGCGGCGTCACCCGCATCCGATGACGGTTCATTTTCCAATCGCTTTTACATTCTCTCCCCCAATATTTATTTTCCTTTACTTGATTACCGGGGTCAAATCCTTTGAAACGACGGCGATCAACTGTCTGGCCGCCGGTATTATCTTTACCATCGTGGCCATTGGGACCGGATTTTATGCCTGGTGGCTGAATTATCTGGCCAAGCCGATGAAAGCATTGAAAATAAAAATTCCACTCGCTTTTGTGTTGCTGATCCTTGAAATCTTCCTCTTTGTGTGGCGAATCAACGTGCCGGATATCATCAAGCCTGTGGGAGGTTCCGGCGTTATTTATCTGCTGATCGTCTTTTCTCTGCTGCCGATTGTGACAATTATCGGCTGGTTCGGGGCATCCATAACATTTCCCATAGAAAAATAACATTTCAAAAGGTCTATCAAAGCCGGACCCTCTGTGCCGGGAACTTTTACTCAAGCATATGCTCCTCTGTAATGTCTTGGCCGGGTTTCAGCTCGGGATGGCTCATCAACATGCGAACACAGGCATTCCATCTGAGAATCGCCTCATCGTTGCCGGCCAATCGACTCTCTAAAGCCTTTTCATAGGCTTCCATGGCCTGCCGAAACCAGTTGTAAGCCAGCGCATCCGACCCGGGTCCTCCGCGAGATAAGTGGGCTTTTGCCCGGCGCTCGAAAATGATCCCTGCAAAATACGACTTACAGTAACCGTCGCAAAAACGATCGAGAAGTTTTCGTGCGTTGACGAAAGCCGGATTCAATTCCGATTTGAACTGATCCGTGAGAGAAAGCAGCATTATGATCAGTGCCTGCTGATTATCGGGTTCGACTTCGAGGATATCCAGGCAGATGCTTTCGGCTTCTGCGGGTTCCCCCAATAGCCGATACTGTCTGGCTTTATCGAGGGCGGCTGGAATGGCTTTTTTTGAAAGGCTTTTGAGTTTAATATCCATGACCCCTCCTTGTTTTTAGAAAATAGAAAATAGGAATTAGAAAATAGTTGATCACTCTGGCTAAATCGTTAAGTCGTTGAATCGTTAAATGGTTTTGACGATTTGACCAACATTCAAAATCCTCTTTCCTATTTTCTTGTTCCTATTTCTCACTAATCTCATCGAAGATCCAGCAATACGTGGGAGAAGCAGAATTTTATACTAAACTCAATCTATGACCGATCCCGACAAAGTCAAGCAAACAAGGCGATGCTTCAAGTCTTGGCTTTTCCCTTTTCCCTGACCAACCGTTTGATCTGACCCAAGCATTTGGTCACAGGAATCCCCTTGGGACAAACATCCGTGCACCACCACATGGTCCTGCACCCCCAAATACCGTCAGGCGTATCGATTTGTGCCAAACGACTTCCCGTAGCCGAGTCCCGCGTGTCGAAAAGATAGCGAAAGGACCGCAACAGAGCCGCCGGTCCCAGATAATTCGGATTGGCCCGGCTGATGGGGCAAGCGGCGGTGCACGAGGCGCACAGAATACAACGCAGCGCCGGTTCAACAAAACTCTGGTTTTCAGCTCACATGCCGATGTTTTTCGAAAAACGGATTCATGTCAACGACCAGATCCTAGACGACATTAAATAGCGGCAGGGGCTCAATAACGAAGTTGTTGGCCGTTCGAAAATCCCGGATGAGCTTTTGACAGGCCAATCCGATGCGCCCGTTAATCACCATGGCATCCGAACCGCAAATGCCGTGAGCACAGGAAAATCGATAGGCCAGAGTGGGATCCTGCTCCCAGCGGATGCGGTTGAGGCAGTCCAGAATCTTATCGGTGGGTGCGGTATCCAGGCTGTATTCCTGGTAATGTCCCTCGGTATCAACGGCGGGATCATATCGATAGATGATAAAAGTGCTTTTCATTTTAATATTTCCTCTCTTGGGGTTGGAACTCGGTAATTTTTACGGGTTTAGTGAAAAAATGCGGAGGCTTAAGCCCCCCGTAGCGGAACAGTGAATGGACCAGCCAGTGTTGGTCGTCTCTATCGGGACAGTCTTCGCGAAAATGGGCACCGCGACTCTCATCACGATTCAAAGCACCCAGGGTAATTGCCTCGGCCAGATCCAGCATATATCCGACTTCCATGGCATCCAGCAAATCGCGATTGAAACAGTGACCTTTGTCTTGAATACTGATGTGTGCGCATCGCTCCTTGAGCTTCCTGAGCTTTTCCATTACCTTTACCAGAGCATCTTTATTTCGAAAAACAGAAACATCATCCATCATGATGCCCTGCATCTCGGTCCGAATGGCGCTGGAGCGTTCTTCTCCGGTGCCGTCCATCAGGGCGGCGATCTGTGCGGCACTTTCGGCGGTTGGATCTTCCCCGGACAAAGACGGAAGGCCGATGGTGTGGATATACCGGCGAATAGACCGGCCGGCGCGGCGGCCGAAAACCAGTACATCAAGCAGAGAATTGCATCCCAAACGATTTGCACCGTGAACCGACACACATGCGCATTCTCCAGCGGCATACAGTCCGTCAATGGTCCGATCCTGATCATCGATCATTATCCGACCATCCGTATCGGTAGCAATGCCTCCCATCATATAATGACACGTTGGCTGCACCGGAATGGGCTCCTTGGTAACATCCACGCCGGCATAGGTGCGGGCAAATCCCATAATCTCCGATAGTTTACTGGATATCAATTCCTCTCCGAGATGGGTGAGATCAAGATGAACATAGTCCTTCCCGTCAATTCCTTTTCCGGCTCGTATTTCCCTTAAAATACACCTGGAAATCATGTCACGGGGGGCCAGATCTTTGATGGTCGGGGCATAGCGTTCCATGAATCGTTCACCCTCGTTGTTGTGCAGGATACCTCCCTCGCCTCTTACGGCTTCACTGATCAGAATTCCCAGCTTGTAGATGCCTGTGGGATGAAACTGTACAAATTCCATGTCCTCCAATGCTGCACCGGAACGAAAAGCAATGGCCATTCCATCACCGGTTGAAGCAAAGGCATTGGAAGTCGTTCGGAAAATCTTTCCGGCTCCTCCCGTAGCCAGGAGTACCGCCTTGGCGTGAAAATGATGAAGTGTGCCGTTGGCCAGTTCGTAGGCGGTAACACCGCAGCACTGTCCGTTTCGGACCGTCAAATTCATGATTTGAAATTCGTTGAAAAATTCGATTCCCCGCTGCAGGCATTTCTCCCAGAGGGTGTCCAGGATCACCCGACCGGTACGGTCGGCCGCATAACAGGCCCGCTTAATGGCCGCCTTGCCGAAATTGCTGGTGTGGCCGCCGAAAGCGCGCTGCGCGATCCTGCCCTCAGGGGTCCGGTTAAAGGGAACCCCCATGTGTTCAAGTTCGTAAATGGTCCTTGGTGCATCCCGGGTAAGGATCTCAATGGCATCCTGATCGCCCAGATAATCACTTCCTTTTACGGTATCGAACATATGCCATTTCCAGTGATCCTCCTCTTCGTTGCCGAGGGAAGCCCCGATCCCTCCCTGAGCGGCACCCGAGTGGGAGCGGGTTGCAAAAACTTTGCTGATGATGGCTGTGCGCGTGTCTTCCCCCAGCTCAATGGCCGCACGCAGTCCGGCCAGACCGGACCCAACGATGACGACGTCGTATTGATGGTTCATGGTTCACCTCTCTTGATTTTATAAAACCCCGCAGGCAGACCTGCGGGAAATTAAAATTTGAAGGGGATGTTTATGAAAGCTCCAGTTTGTGCGAAAATCAGGTTTCAGGTTGAGGTTGGAACAAACAAAAAATTTATGCTGTATATGGTATTCGGATGAGTCACACACCATTGCCGGATCAACCGGGATGAAGTCACAATGATGCATAACATTGCGGTTATTAAAAATAGAATACCGAAAGATAGAGGCGTTGTCAATTATCTAATTTTCATATTTTCCTTTTATCTTGCGCGACCATAAAAGATGATTAAATTGAGATCAGAAAATATTCATGCTGATCGAATCTATTCGAAAGGAGGGTTGAACGATGAGTGGGAAAAAAATCACGCGCGAAGAACAACACTGTATCAGCCAGTGCATCAATAAATTCTGGGGCCAACCCCATGAAGATATCGAAGATGATGAGCGGGACAGAGAATACGGGAAATGCCTGTCAAACTGCAAAATCTGCGCATAGCAAAAAGGGTGTTTCTTTTTTATAGAACCGGACAGGTTTTTGAAACCCCTTCTATCTCTTTCCGAGAATTTGATTGATGACGGATTTTATATCAGATGACGAGCCTGTGCACGAACCGTTCTCGCATAGGTGAGCGGTTGTTTCTCCCCGAATCACTTCCAATCCGTCCGTGAATTCGGCAAACCGGGTTAAACGATCGGCATTTTGATCTGATTTGACCAGCGTCACCTTGTTGGGTGTAAAATGAAGATTCAGCGTGGAAAGTAATTTATGAACGTCCGTTTCTTCAGGTTTGCCGGTTATAACGATATCCTGTCCCGGACGCAATGCAAAATCCAGCCCCGTTAAAAAGAATGTCGACGCCGTGGGTTGGGCCTTGATGCTTCCTGAAAAAGCACGCAAAAGGGTCTGGGCCTTTTCTTGCCAGTTTGGATTCCCGGTTAATCTCGAAAGGCACAGCAAATTGAAGAAAGCAACGGAATTTGCCGACGGGATGGCGCCGTCATAAAGTTCTTTGGGACGCACCGGGAGTTCATCATTTTTACCGGTTGTAAAAAAGCCGCCGTTTTCATCATCCCAGAATTCATTGATCATCAATTCCTGCAGACTCAAGGCGTCTTCCGCAAATTCCAAATCGAATGTGGCCTGATATAACGAAATCAGTCCGTAAATCAAAAAGGCATAGTCCGCAGCCTGGGCATGAATCGCCAACTCTTTATCACGGAATCGATGAAAAAGCCGTCCATTCTTGTTTTTCAATTTCGAAAGAATAAATCGAGCGGCATTACGGGCAGCCTCGGCATATCGGGG